>JAFSNT010000021.1 GCA_017443295.1 Clostridia bacterium | reverse complement strand
ATCGACGCCGACAAGCCGGTGCTGGTGGACAAGTACATCGAGGGCAAGGAGGTGGAGGTGGACGCCATCTGCGACGGGCTGGACGTGTTCGTGCCCGGCATCATGGAGCTGGTGGAGCGCACAGGCATTCATTCCGGCGATTCCATCAGCGTATACCCCGCCTTCTCCATTTCAGACAAGGTCAAAGGCGTCATCCTGCAATACGCCAAAAAGCTTGGTCTTGGCATCGGCATCAAGGGCCTTTACAACATCCAGTTCATCGTGGACAGGCAGGAAAACGTATTTATCATCGAGGTGAACCCCCGCTCCTCCCGCACGGTGCCCTTCCTCTCCAAGGCCACGGGATACAGCTTAGCGGATATCGCCACCGAAGTGATTTTGGGCAAAACCCTCAAGGAGCAGGGCATTTTCTGCCTGTATCCGGAGGAAAAAAAGCGCTTCTATGTGAAGGTGCCCGTGTTCAGCTTCAACAAAATCAAGGGCCTGGACGTGTACCTGAGCCCCGAAATGAAGTCCACCGGGGAGGCCATCGGCTACGACGCCAAGCTGAACCGCGCCCTGTACAAGGCGCTCCAGGCCAGCGGCATGCATTTGCAGAATTACGGCACGGTGTTCGCCACCATCGCCGATCACGACAAGGAAGAGGCCCTGCCCCTCATCCGCCGGTTCTATAACTTGGGCTTTAACATCCAGGCTACCTTGGGCACCGCCCGCTTCCTCAAGGAACACGGCATCCGCACCCACGTGCTGGGCAAAATCAGCGAGGGCAGCCAGGAAATCCCCGACGCCCTGCGCCAGGGCCATATCGCCTACGTGATCAACACCCGCCGCCTGGATTCTCCCGCCGAGGCCAGCGACGGCATCGCCATCCGCCGCCTGGCGACCGACAACAACGTGTCCATCTTCACCTCCCTGGACACCGTGCGCGTGCTGCTGGACGTGCTGGAGGAAACCACCCTGGGCATTTCCACCATCGACGCGGAGTAAGGGAACGGGGACGAGGTGTTCTTTCTTGGAGCCCAAGAAAGAACCAAAGAAGGCACTCTGAGGGCTTTATGGAAAAAGCAACGAGAAAAAAATTGGCAAGGGTCGCAAGAGAAAAGGCGCTGACCCCTCTTCATGGATATATCAATGGCCAAGCGTCCAATCTGGAACCGATCATTCAGTTTTTCCCCACATGGAGCCTGAAAGAAGCGGATGGATTATGGTGCGCGGCGTTCGTGTATTATTGCTGTGTGGAAGCGGGATTTGATTTTCCTTACCGCCCCAAAGAATGCGTTACCTGTCATCTGGCGGGCTGCGTCGCCTGGGAGGAATTTGCCATCGGCGACCGGCGGATAGAATACCACAAAGCAACGGAAGCCTTTGTCCCGGAAGCGGGGGATATCGTTCTTTACGACAGGGTATTCAACGGTCAGGAGCATGACCATATGGGGATCGTTCTGCAAAAGCGGCAGGATACGATCCTTGCGGCGGAGGGGAACGTCCAAAACGTTTCGGGGCTGATCGAGCGCCCCTTGGATGGGCATATCCGGGCGTATATCCGCATTCCGGACGGTTATTGCTATGAAGGAGGTCATCATGCGAATCGGTGAAGTGTGTTTCCTGACGAACGACGTGCGCAGGCTTGCCGGTTTTTACAAGCGGCTGTTGGAAGTGGAAAACAACAGCGACGATGAAACCCATCAGTTCATTCTGACCGAAGAAACTTCCCTGACCGTTTATAACGACGGAACGGTCAGGAACAATCAAAACCAGAATATCTGCCTGGCTTTTCCGTGGAGGACATGGAAAAAGCATACGAAAAGGTGCTGGCCTTGGGAGCGAAAATCATTGAGCCGCCCACAAAAAGACCCTGGGGCGCGATCAACATGAGCTTTTACGACCCGGACAACAATATCCTTTATTTCCGATGCTTTCCGAAGGACCGGTGAATTGCATGCAGTACCAGATCATTGAAAACACCCCCATCGCCCCCGGCGTGTTCCTGCTGGACCTGGCGGGTGACACGTCCATGGTGAAAGCCCCCGGCCAGTTCGCCCAATTGCAAATCCCCGGCTTTTACCTGCGCCGCCCCATTTCCCTCTGCGATTGGGACGAAAACGGCATGACCCTGATTTATAAAACGGTGGGCCAGGGCACCGACGCCCTTTCTCGCATGGAAACCGGCGACACACTGGACATCCTGAACGGCTTAGGCAACGGCTACGACGTACACGATTGCGGGCAGCGTCCTCTGGTCATCGGCGGCGGTGTGGGCGTTCCGCCGCTGTACGGGCTGACCAAGGCGCTGCTGGCCGCAGGGAAAACGCCCACCGTGATCTTAGGCTTCAACAAGGCGGAAGAAATTTTCCTCATGGATTCCTTTGAGGATTTGGACGTGCCGGTGCTGCTCACCACCGTGAACGGAAGCGCAGGACAAAAGGGCTTCGTCACCGACGCTCTGCCAGATAACTACGATTCCTTCTTCGCCTGCGGCCCCCTGCCCATGCTGAAAGCGGTATACAAAGCCTGCCCCACGGCAGGCCAACTGTCCCTGGAGGAACGCATGGGCTGCGGCTTCGGGGCCTGCATGGGCTGCACCGTCCAAACCAGGAACGGCCCCAAGCGCGTCTGCAAGGACGGCCCCGTGTTCCGGAAGGAGGCATTGGCATGGTGAACCTGTCCGTGGCTTTATGCGGCCTGAAATTGGATAACCCCGTCATTCCCGCCAGCGGATGCTTCGGCTACGGGAAGGAATTTTCGGAATACTATGACATTAACATTTTAGGCTCTTTCTCCTTCAAGGGCACCACCCTGGAACCGCGCTTCGGCAACCCCACCCCCCGCATCGCGGAAACGGCTTCCGGCATGCTGAACGCCGTGGGCCTGCAAAATCCCGGCGTAAATCATGTGATCGGGAGCGAGTTGCCGGACATGAAAGCGTACTTCCATAAGCCCATGATCGCCAACGTCAGCGGCTTTTCCATTCCGGAATACGAAAAAACCTGCGCCCTGCTGGACGCTCAGGAGCAGGTGGGCGTCATCGAAGTGAACATTTCCTGCCCCAACGTTCACGGCGGGGGCATGGCCTTCGGCACAAGCCCGGAAAGCGCGGCGGCAGTGACAAAAGCCGTGAAGGCCGTGACGAAAAAGCCGGTGTTCATCAAGCTGTCCCCCAACGTAACGGATATCGCGTCCATCGCCAAAGCGTGTGAGGACGCGGGGGCGGACGGGCTTTCCCTCATCAATACATTGCTTGGCATGCGCATCGACCTGAAAACGAAAAAACCCATTTTAGCCAACACCATGGGCGGCCTCTCCGGCCCGGCGGTTTTCCCGGTGGCCCTGCGGATGGTGTATCAGGTGTACAAGGCCGTTTCCATCCCCATCATGGGCATGGGCGGGGTGTCCAGCGCCCGGGACGTGATCGAAATGATGCTGGCCGGGGCCACGGCGGTGCAGATCGGCGCGGCGAACCTGGTAAACCCCTGTGTCTGCAAAGAAATCATCGAACAACTGCCCGAAGAAATGGAACGTTTGGGCATCCAATCCCTGCAAGAAATCATCGGAGGTGTACACGCATGAACCATGATGTCATCATTGCCCTGGATTTCCCGTCCGCCCAGGATGTATACGCTTTTCTCGACCAATTCAAAGACGAAAAGCCCTTCGTGAAGATCGGCATGGAGCTGTTTTACGCCGAGGGGCCGGACATCGTGCGGCAAATCAAGGCCCGGGGCCACAAAATTTTCCTGGATTTAAAGCTGCACGACATCCCCAACACCGTGAAATCCGCCATGCGGGTGCTGTCCCGCTTAGACGTGGACATGGTGAACCTCCACGCGGCGGGCACCATCGACATGATGCGCGCCGCCCTGGAAGGTTTAACGCGGGAGGATGGCTCCCGTCCCCTGCTGCTGGCCGTGACCCAGCTCACCTCCACCAGCGAGGAACGCATGCAGAAGGAACTGCTCATTTCCGCCTCCATGCCGGAGACCGTGGCTCATTACGCCCAAAACGCCAAAGAGGCGGGCCTGGACGGCGTGGTCTGCTCTCCCCTGGAAGCCGCCCTGGTCAAAACCGCCTGCGGCCCGGATTTTGCCACCGTCACCCCCGGCATCCGCTTTTTAGACAGCGCCGCCGACGACCAGAGCCGCGTCATGACCCCCGAAAAAGCCCGCCTTGGCGGCAGCGATTACATTGTGGTGGGCCGCCCCATCACCCGCGCCGCCGATCCCGTAGCCGCTTACCGGCGGTGCGTGAGGGAGTTTTTGGGATAATCAGCCATATAAAAAGAAACACCAGCCACAGACTGCGTTACGGCAGCTCTGTGACTGGCGTTTTGTCATTGTTTACAGGTCCATTTATGCCACGATTTGGATATTGACTTTTCCCGATAGTATGGTAGAATATTCCTGAAAGCAGCGTTAATCGAATAAGGAACACGTTTCACAAATCCATACAAGGCCAAGCGATGAGAAGGAGGAAGAAATCATGGAACACAGCGCGATTTCCGATATGATCCTGAAAAACGCCATGGTGCTGCAGGGGCAGCCCAAATGGACGTTCGGAAAAAACACCTGCAATACCTATGAAGTGTTCGTATCCCACTTCCGCAATTCGGAAGGCAACCTGCTGCCCTCCTGGCCCATTCTGCAAATCGTGGAAAAGGACGACGCGCTGACCCAGCTCTTCTCCATCACGCTGCTGTGGGAAGCCGTGCGCCAGACGGTCAAAATCAGCAATGAAGCCGACAGCAACATGACCCTGTCCCTGAACCTGCTGCCCAAATTCGCCGAATCCGAGCATTTTGTGGAGCAGGTGCGCAGCTGCCTGGAAGAAACCGGCCTGCAAAGCAAGCATCTCCAATTTGAGCTCAGCGAATTGCAGGATCTGAATCCCCAGGGCTGCGCCAACCTGAATTACATTCATGACGAATTGGGCGTTCTGCTGGCCATGGGCAACTTCGGCACCAGGAACACCAACATGCCCCTGCTGCATCAGGTGCATTTCGATCTGCTGGAGCTGGACAAGAGCTACGCCGCCAGCATCCTGCAGAGCGATCAGGTATATAAAATGGTGGTCGCCATCCAGCATTTGGCCGAGGCCCTGGATATGCACGTCTGCGCCAAGGGGATCGACTCCCAGGAGCAGTTTGAGCTGTTTGAGGAAATCGCCATCTTCAAAGGCCAGGGTTCCCTCATCGGCCCCGTCATGTCCCTGGAAGAATTGAAAGAATATGTGAAGCGCTACGGCAAGAAAAAAACCCACGCCTGATCCGGCTTCAAGAGCCATGATCGAAGCTGACACAAAACCCCCGGCACAGACCCCCCGGCGCGCCGCCACACGCCGGGATTGGGGTAAAGCAAATTGATCCGTACAGAAAAAACGAACCCCTTTAAGGAGCCACGATAAAAGCAACGGACGGAGAAGCCCATCCCGCTTCCCCGTCCGTTCGTTTATATCCGCGCGGAAATCGCTTTCCAATCCTCGGCGGAAATATCCAAAACATCTTTCACCTGTTGATCTGAAAAGCCTACTTTGTTCTTCAACTTCCTGACAGCTTCAATCAAAGTAAGAATCCGCCCCTGTTCCAGGGCTTCATTTCGCATATCCTCCATCGCTTTGCACATTTCGCTGACTCTCTTTGGATTCTCCTTGAAATAGCATGACACTTTATTCCCCCATCGCTGCTTCGGTCTTTTCCAAGATCGGCACGGCGGCGCGGAGCAGTTCTTCCGTGGTCAGCTTGGGGTCGCGGAGCAGGATGGCCGGTTCCTTGGAGGCGGAGAGCAGCAGGCGTTTGTCCGTCTTTTCCAGGGCGGCGTACAGGCGGGCGGGGTCCAGGGGGGCGTTGGGGTCCAGGCGGCAGACCAGGGTGTTGGCGGTGTAGTTCACCCGGTTCACGCCCAGCCGTCCGCAGATGCCCCGCAGGTGGGCGATGTCGATGAGGTTCATGACGCAGTCGGGAATATCGCCGAAGCGGTCGATCATTTCCTCGATCACGTCCTCCCGAATTTCGCGGGTTTTGATCATGGCGATGCGCTTGAAGATTTCCATGCGCTGGGTGTCGCCCCGCACGTATTCGGCGGGCAGGTAAGCGTCCACCCGCACCTCCACCCGGGTTTCCGTCTGGTAGGGCACCTTTTCGCCCTGGGCCCCACGGGCTTCCCGCACGGCTTCCTCGATGAGGCGGCAGTACATATCGTAGCCCACCTGGGCCACCTGGCCGGACTGCTCGGGGCCGAAGATGTTGCCCGCGCCGCGGATTTCCAGATCGCGCATGGCGATGCGGAAGCCGGAGCCAAACTCCGTGAACTCCCGGATGGCGGACAGGCGCTTCTGGGCGGTTTCGGACAGCATTTTGTCCGGCCGAACAGTAAAGTAGGCGTAGGCCATGCGGTTGGAACGGCCCACCCGGCCCCGGAGCTGGTAGAGCTGGCTCAGGCCGAAGCGGTCCGCGTCGAAGACGATGATGGTGTTGGCCGTGGGCACGTCTAAGCCGTTTTCGATGATGGTGGAGCACAGCAGCACGTCGAACCGGCCCTCGTAAAAGTCCAGCATCACGTCCTCCAGCAGGCTTTCCTTCATCTGCCCGTGGGCCACGGCGATGCGGGCCTCCGGCACCAGGGCGCGGAGGCGGGCGGCAAACTGGTCGATGTGACGCACCTGATTGTACAGGAAATACACCTGCCCCTGCCGGTTCAGCTCCCGCATGATGGCGTCCCGGATCACGGCGTCGTTGTAATCCAGCACGTAGGTCTGCACGGGGTAGCGTTCCTCCGGGGGCGTCTGCAAAAGGCTCATATCCCGAACCCCCACCATGGACATATGCAGGGTGCGGGGAATGGGCGTGGCGGACAGGGTGAGCACGTCCACCTGGTTTTTCATGTTTTTGATGGATTCCTTGTGGGCCACGCCGAAGCGCTGTTCCTCGTCCACGATGAGCAGGCCCAAATCCTTAAAGTGTACGTCCTTGGACAAAAGCCGGTGGGTACCCACCAATATATCGACCTTGCCCTCCGCCGCCTTGCGGAGGGTCTCTTTTTGCAGCTTGGGGCTGCGGAAGCGGGAAAGCACGTCGATCTCCACCGGAAAGTTGGCGAAGCGCTTGAGCATGGTGTAATAATGCTGCTGGGCCAGAATGGTGGTGGGGGCCAGCAAGGCCACCTGTTTTCCGTCCATGACGGCCTTCATGGCGGCGCGGAGGGCCACCTCGGTTTTTCCGTAGCCCACGTCGCCGCACACCAAGCGATCCATGTTGCTCGGCGCTTCCATATCCCGGCGAATGTCCTCCACGGCCTTGTCCTGGTCGGGGGTCAATTCATAGGGGAAGGCGTCTTCAAATTCCCGCTGCCAGGGAGTGTCCGGGCAGAAGGCGTGGCCGGGATTGGATTGCCGGTCGGCGTACAGCTTCACCAGGTCGAAAGCTAACTTTTTCAGGCCCGCCTTCACCTTGTTCTTTTTCTTTTCCCAGTCGTTGCCGCTTAAAGAGTTCAGGGGCGGCGGGTTGTCCTGGCCGCCGATGTACTTCTGCACCCGGTCGAACTGATCCGTGGGCACGTACAGCTTATCGCTGCCCATGTACTGGATCAGCAGGTAATCCCGGTAGGTGCCCTCGCTCTGGAGGCGCACGGTGCCCTTGAAGATGCCCACGCCGTGGGCCTCATGCACCACATAGTCCCCTTCCTTCAGGTCGGTAAAGGCTTCGATGCGCTCCCCGGCGCTCTGGCGCTTCCGGGTCTTGCGGTAGCCCGCGCCAAAGAGGTCGCTGTCGGCGATGACGGCCAGCTTGCAGTCCGGCAGAGTAAAGCCGTGGCTGAAGGTCTGGGGCCAGATCACCGCGTCTCCCGCTTTGACAGCCATGCCCTCCTCCCAGGCGGGCACCGGCACGTCCATTTCGGTCAGGGCCGTTTTCAGGCGGTTCGCGCGGGCTTCGCCGCCCGCCATGAGCAGGGTGAGATATCCTTCCTTTTTCCAGGCTTTCAGGTCGCCGCCCAAATCCTTGAACCGGGACACGTACTTGGGCGCGTTCACTCCGGCGAAGCGGGCGATTCGGGTGGGCTTCATCTCCCCCATGCCCCGCAGAAATTCCATGAGCAAATGGATGGGACGGCCCTGCATCGCCTGGGCCGCGTCATCCCAGGCGCGCAGCAGATTGCCCTGCTCCGGCACGGCCTCCTGACGTTCCAGGGTCAGCTTGAAATCCTCCCCGAAGCCCGCCAAACGATCCTCACACCGGGCCTTCACCCGTTCCGGCTCCTCGATCACCAAAATGGGATCGTTCAAATATTCCCACAGCCAGGCGCAGGGCGCGTCCAGCGCTCCCGCCCACAGGGAAAGGGTGGGCGGCTGCAAGCCCGCGTCCAGGTGGTCGGCGTCCTGGAGTAATCTTCCCACGCCGGTATCGTATACCCGGCGCACGGGAACCGGCGCGGCGGATTTTTCTTCCTTGCTTTCGTCTTCATCCTCCGGCAGGGGCGGCAGACCGGCGTTCAAAAGATGATCCGGCAGGCGCTTCATCTGCTCCCGCACCAGGGCGCGGATGGACGCGGCGGCAGAACCCGGCAGCAGCCATTCCACCGCCGGATAAAAATTCACTTCTTCCAGGTTGTCCAGGCTGCGCTGGCTGATGGGGTCGAAGGCACGAAGGGAGTCCACCTCGTCGTCCCAGAATTCCACGCGGGTGGCCCCGTTTTCGGCGGGGGAAAAGGCGTCCACGATGTCGCCGCGCAGGGCGCACTGGCCCCGGCCTTCCACCATGTCCACCCGCTCGTAGCCCATTTTCACCAGGCGGGCAATCAATTCTCCGGGCTCCATTTTGCTGCCGGGCCGCAGGCAAACGGCGTGTTCTTCATATACCGCCGGGGGCATCATGCGGGTGAGCAGGGCCTCGGCGGAAACGCACAGCACCTTGATTTCGCCCCGGCGCGCCCGCTGCAGAACGGACAGGCGCTGGAACGCGGTTTCCCGGCTGGCGGTGCCCCGGGTGAAATTCATATCCGGCACGGGCAGCACCGCCGTGCCGCCGCCTAACCACGCGGCGCAGTCGTCCGCCGCCCGCATGGCCGCGGCGTCGGAGGGCGCGACGTACAAAACGGGCCTGCCGCTTTCCGCCGCAAGCAGCGCGGCGTAGAAGGGCCGCTGGCCCTCCGCCATATCGTACAGGGCGGCAATGCCGTTTTCGCGCGCGTCAAAAGCCTCCCGAAAGGCTGGGGAGGCGTGTAAAAATTCCCGAACATTATTCAGCATGGCGATTGTTGAAGCGGTTCATGGCTGTGTCAATGCCGTTCTCCGCCCAGCAGATGGCCGCGTCGGCAGCCAGCAGGTAGGCGTCATAGGCGATTTTCCGCTCCTCCTCCGTCTGGAATTTGCTCAGTACCCAATCGGCCAAGTCCCATTGGGGCGGCGGCGCGCCCATGCCCACCCGCACCCGGGGAAAATCCCCCGTGGCGGTACACTGGACGATGTGGCGCAGGCCGTTGTGGGTACCGGGGCCGCCCTTGGGCCGGATGCGCACCTGCCCGAACGGCAGGTCGATATCGTCCACAATGAGCAGCATGTCCTTCGGCTCCATTTTGTACCAGCTCAAGGCGTCCGATACGGTGTAGCCGCTTAAATTCATAAAGGTCTGGGGCTTGATCAGCACCAGCTTTTCGCCGCCCAGCAGGGTTTCCCCGATCAATCCCTGAAATTTCATCTTTTTGATGGGCGTGTTCAGCTTGGCGGCGATGATGCTGATCACGTCAAACCCCACGTTGTGCCGGGTGTGTTCGTATTTTTCGCCCGGATTGCCCAGGCCCACGATGGCTCGCATAGACGTTTCCTTCCCGCCTGTTCAAAATACCCGGATCATTCCGGGCACTTCATTATAATGGATTTGGAGAACCGCGTCAAGAAAAGCGGTTATTCTTTGTCCTTTACGTTTTCCACAATGTTCCATTTTTTCATGCCCCGCATGGTCATGCAATGGCTGAACGTGATGTAGGCCAGCACCAGCCCGGCGGTGAGCGCGTAGACCCAGGGTTCGTGAACGAAGGGATAGGTTCTTGAGGACATGGACATCCGAACCAGCGCCGTTTTAGCCACGGCGATGCCCCCCGGCAGGCCTATCGCCAGGGAAAACAGGAAATACAGCAGGGACTGCACATACCAGCTTCGGGAGATCTGCCTCTGCTGGAAGCCCAGGGCGCGCAGCACGCTCAATTGCCGCTTCTGCTCCAGCAGATTGGTGTTGCCGGTATTCACCACGATCACCAGGCCGATCATCACGGCGAAGCCCGCCACCAGCCATGCGGGCACGTCAAAGGTGACAAAGACGTCGTAATAAGCGGCGTAGGCCTTGCGGGTAAAGACCGAATAGATATATTCGTCCCGCCCGATCAGGAATTCCATCAGCCGCCCTTCGTCCGCTTCCCCCACCCGGCAAATTACGGAACGCAGGAAGGGTTCGCCTAAGGCTTCCGCCTGGAGGGAGGAAACGCTTTGCACGCGGCTGACGCACTGATCGGAAAGGGCGGCGATTTTCAGCGGCACGCCGTCCACCCGCACCGTATCCCCCGCCTTGGCCCCAAGCTCTCCGGCCAGCTTCTTATCCAGCACCGCGCCTTCCCGGGGAACGGGCACCGCGCCGCCCTTTTCGTCCAGAAGGGTGATCAGCTCCGTGCCCTCCCGCACAGCGGTCAGCAGGGACGTTTCCGTGTGTTCGTTCAGGGAAAATTCGCTGGTGTAGTAATCCAGTATCTCCACGTCGGAAACCCAGGGAAGCGCTTCCAGCGCGCGCGCAAACGCGTCTTCCTCCTCCTCCTGATAGAAAATCTGGCAGTCGTAATGAATGCGCTTGTCAAACAGCTGGGTAATGATGGCGTTCTTGGAGGCGATGAAGGAAAAGGCGGTAAAAATCAGCATCACAGACGCCGACAGGCACACCACCGAGAACAGGAAGCGCAGAGGATTGCGCAGCAGGGAAATCACGCTGTATTTCACCATGGGCGAAGCGCCGCGGACGGCCCATTGCGCCGCGCGGGGAATTTTCACCTTGGCGGTGGTCTGGCGGGACATGGCTTCCGTGGGCTGCACGCCGCTGGCGCGCGCCGTGCTGATCAGCGTGGCCGCCTGCCCCACGGCAACCGTAACCAGCCCGGCCAGCTCGGCCATCCGCCAGTCGAAAATATAGGTAAAGGAAGCCAGCGGGAAGAAATTGGATTCAAAGTATCCAATATAACGCAGCAGCGCCACGCCGATGCCCACGCCCAAGCCCACCGCGCCCAGAGACACCAGAAAATTGACGGCGCAGAAGAAGGCGGCGATGCCGCTCCGGGAAAAGCCAAGGGCCCGCAGGATGCCGATTTCCCGGCGGCTTTGCCGAATGATCAGCGCCATGAACAGGTAAACCACCACCAGCGCCACCGTGAAGAAAACCACCGGCACAAACACCATCATGGTTTCCAGGGGATCCACGTTATCGCGGATCCTTCTGCGAACGGAGGAATCCTCATGCAGAACGGCGCTTTTCACTTCCGTATCCCCCAGGGCGGCCCGCGCCGCTTCCAGGGTTTCCGCCCGGGGCGCGTCCGGGGAAAAGCGCAGCAGGAATTGATTGCACAGGGCTTCGTAGCCCTCTTTCCCGTCCAAATCCTCATAGGCGCGCTGCAATTCGTTTTTCATATCGGCGAAGTCCGCCAGCGCCTGCACCCAGCCGCTTTCCGCCTCCGCCCGCTTATCGGCTAACTGCGCTTCGCCGTCGGCCAGCTGCTGCCGTGCCTCGGCCAAGCCTTCGTCGATCTGCTTTTTGCCGTCCTCGATTTCCTCCAGGGCGCTGGCGATTTCCGCCTGCCCGGTCTTCAGCTGTTCAAAGCCTTCGTCCAGCTGCGCCTGATAGTCCGCCAGCTGGGCGCAGCCTTCCTGCAGCGCCTGCCGCCCTTCGTCGATTTGGGCCTGATATCGGTCGATTTCCGCGCGGCCCTCGGCGATTTGCGCATTGGCCTGATCCAGCTGCCAGAACCCGTCCGCGATCTGCCGCAGCGCGCCGTTCAGCTGTTCCCTGCCCGCCTGCGTCTGCATCAGCCCGCCGTCGATTTCCATT
>JAFSNT010000209.1 GCA_017443295.1 Clostridia bacterium | reverse complement strand
TCGCCTCATTGAGCGTAACAGGTCAAGCGTGATTCGTCAAGGCTAAACCCTTCGGGCGGCTACTTGGCTGATTCCCGGCCTTTAGCTCAGGGACGAACAGGATCGGTTTTTTCAGCGCAACTTCCATCGTGGACATTGCTCTGAAAACTCTTGCAAGTTGTAAAGGATGTACCTTGTACAATTTGTAAAGGATCTACTACTTGACATATTATCCGCCCCTACATCCGAAAACCGCACAAATCGAAAAAAACCGGCACGCTTGAACAGATACTAAGATCCTTCGCTTAACGTTCCGCTAACGCTCCACGTTGCTCAGGATGACAGCCAAGGGGCACTGTTATAAGTAGCTGGCGCAGTGCCAAACAACAGAATCGCCCCCCTAACAATGTCATCCTGAGCATCACGAAGCGTTAGCGGAGTGATAGGCGAAGGATCATTCGTAACACTTTTGCAACTCATGCGTTCGCTCTGCCCCTAAGGGATTATTTCAGTGTTTTCCCCGGATGCTTTGCATCCGGGTTGGCGGCTTTCTCCCGCAGGCTCAAAGGTCGCAACTCCCCTTCATGGGGAGATTGCTTCCTTTCGCCTGATTTCATCGTCGATGAGATTCCCGCCACAGGCGGTCATCGGCGATTCATCCGCCGGGCCAGAAGCACAACGGCGGCAATATCGGCACACTTACCAAGCAGCAGCGGGAAGCTGTTTTTTTATTTCGTCAAGAAATATCCGCAAGTGTGGGTCCAGGGAGGTCATCTCCCTGGTCGGGGTCTGGGGCGGATAGCCCCAGGGGGCTGTTCTTCCCACCCGATGCAGCGCATACCTTGGGCCGGGGGGATGCAGATGGGCTACGCTTTGGCATTTGGCATCTTGGCTGGGGCGATGATGGCGTTTCCGGGGGAGGCGGCGGCAGCGGCGGGGGAAGGGCTTGGGCTGTGGGCGCGGGCGGTTGCGCCGGTGCTGGGGCCGTTTCTGGTATGCATGCTGATGGTGAGCAGCCGGGCGGGCGGGGGCGTGCGGCTGAAAACGGCGCTGGGCTGGCTGTGCGGGTCTCCCGGCGGGGCGCGGCTGATGCAGGGCGGCGGGCTAAAGGGAAAAAGCGCCCTGCGGGCGGCGGCGATGACGGGCACCATGAGCCCCATGTTTTTCTTAGGCACGGTGAGCGGGTGGCTGGGGGACGCGGGGACGGGGCGGCGGATATTGCTGTGCCATATTGCCGGGGCGGCGGTGCTGGGGCTGTGTATGCCAAAGGGGGAAAGGGCCGCGCCCGTTGCCGCCGCGCCGGTTCCCTTGGCCCATGCCCTGCGGGACAGCGCTCTGGCGCTGCTGACGGTGGCGCTGTGCATGATGCTGGGCTGTGCCGCGGCGCGGATGGCGGCATGCGCGTTTCCCCGGCTGCCGGGGTGGGCGGCGGCGGGGCTGCAATGCGCGCTGGAAGTGACGGGCGGGGTGAAAGCGCTGATCGGGCTGGGGCTGCCGCATACGCCGGCGCTGGTGTGCGGGGCGTGTTCCTTCGGCGGCCTGTCCATTTTGATGCAGAACGCCGCGTTCTGGCAGGAAAGCGGCGTGGGCGCGGGAAAACTGCTGCTGCTTCGGCTGGCCCACGGCATGATTTCCGCCGGGTTGTGTTTCGTGATATGCCGCCTGTGACGCAATTGTCTGATAATGCGGCGAAAACAATGCGCTGTAAAGGCGGGCGGATGTCACGAACGCGGGAAAAAACTACAACCCGATCATGTCACGCGAGGCGGGCGGATGATCCGCCCCTACGGGTTCCCCTCTTCATTTTCGATCATGCTTTGATTCGCAGAAAACTTTTCTGCGGATTATTTTATTTTGGGTCTTGACTTTTCTGCTGTCTTAGTGTACTATATCCATAGTTCACTAAACCACTCGGAAAGGAGGGGGACGGATGCAGTACGATCCCATGCGGCCCATCTGGCTGCAGGTGATGGGGGAAATTGAAACGTCCATCGCCGTGGGCGCGCGGCAGCCGGGGGAAAAGCTGCCCGGAGGCCGGGAGCTGGCCGTGGCTTACGGCATCAACCCCAACACCGCCGCCCGGGTGTATCAGGAACTGGAAAAGGCGGGGCTGTGCGAAACCCGGCGGGGCATGGGCACCTACGTGACCGGCCGCGCCGAGCGCATCGACGCCCTGCGGGAGGAGCTGGCGCGGCAGGCCGTGGCGCTGTTTCTCAAAAAAATGGAAAGCTTGGGCATCACCCGGCAGGAGGCCGCGGGGATGATCCTGAAGGAGGAATAAGGGAAAATGCTGGAAAGTAAAGAGCTGACCAAGGTTTTCGGATCGAAAACCGCGGTGGATCACGTGAATCTGAAGCTGGAAAAGGGCCACGTATACGCCATGCTCGGCCCCAACGGCAGCGGCAAAACCACCTGGATGAAGATGGCGGCGGGGCTGATCAAGCCCACTTCCGGCGAAGTGCTGTTCGAGGGTACGCCCGTGAGCATCGAAAGCCGGAAGTACGTGGCCTACATGTCCACCGAGCCCTATTTCTACGCCTGGATGACGGTGAAGGACGTGGGCAAATACTACGCCGATTTCTTTGAAGATTTTTCCTATGACCGCTATGTAGAATTGCTGCGGCACATGGAGCTTACGGAGGAAATGAAAACCAAAAACCTGTCCTCCGGCATGATGGCCAAGCTGAAAATCGCTGTCACCATGGCCCGCGACGCCAAGGTGTACATGCTGGACGAGCCTTTTAACGGCATCGACCTGCTGGCTCGTGACGAGATTCGCGCCACCATTCTGCAGTATGCCACGGAAGATAAGCTGCTGCTCATGTCCAGCCACTTGGTGGAGGAAATGGAAGCGGTGGCTGACCGGGCGGTGTTCATCAAGGAAGGCAAGCTGGTGGAAAACATCGACCTGGAAACCATGCGGGACGAGCAGAACGTTTCCATGGCGGACCGCTACCGTCAGATTTATGGCCATACGGAGGGGTGAAGAACATGTTCAAGCTGATGAAATACGAATTCAGGAAAACCTGGATCACCAAACTGATTTTGTTAGGCGTCACCGCCGCGCTGGAAATCATGTTCCTGATTGCGCTGTACGGAGAATTTGAAGATACGCTGATCCTGTCCGTCGGGCTGCTGACGGCTGTGGCCATGCTGGGCGTGCTGGTGATCGGCCTGGAAAGCGTGCTGACCCTGCACCGGGATATGAATACCAAGCAGAGCTACATGCTGTTCATGACGCCCAACAGCAGCAACAAGATTTTAGGGGCCAAGGTGCTGGAATGCAGCCTGTCCATCCTGATCACCGGCGCGTTTTTCTTCGCGTTAGGCGCGCTGGATATCACCCTGCTGTTCGCCAAATCCGGGACCTTGAACCAGCTTTGGGACATGATTCAGGATTTCTTGAGTCATTTCAGCGTCGCCGGCCATGAATTGACCTTCGATACCGCCACCATGGCCGCGCTGGTCTTCAATCTGCTCACCGGCTGGATCGGCACCGTGACCATGGCTTACCTGGCCGACGTGGTCAGCTCCGCCCTGCTGAACGGCAAGAAATTTAACGGCCTGCTCAGCTTTGCCCTGTTCCTGTTCCTGTCCTGGTTCACCGGCTGGATCACGCGCCAGGCTACCGCCGCAATCACCTCCGCGATGACCATGCTGCTGGTGGACGGCCTGATTTCCCTGGCCTTCGCGGCGATCATGTACATCGTCACTGCCCAGATCATGGAACGGAAATTGAGTGTATAAAACTCGAAAAATCGAAAGCGCCTCCCCTTGTCGGGAGGCGTTTTCGCATAAAAAGGACACGCAAAAAGCCGCCCTGTTTCAGACGGCTTATTGCGGTGCGAACGAAAATCAGGCTTCTTCGCCGGCGGCTTCCGCAACGGGAGCGGGGGCGGTGAAGGACATGCCGCTCTTGCGCATGGTGCGCATGCAGCGGGTGCACACGTTCACGCGGATGGGACGGCCGCCGACCACGACGCGAAGCTGCTGCACGTTGGGAGCCCAGGTGCGGCTGCTCTTGCGGTTGGAATGGCTCACGTTGTGGCCAGTCATCAAGCCCTTTTCACACAGTTCACAAAACTTGCCCATTGTCATTACCTCCACGGGGGAATTGGTCATTCGGTGGCGCGGAAATCCGCGGTACATCCTTCATTGACAGCTTGAATATTGTAGCATAAGCTTATTTGAATTGCAAGCATTTTTTTCAAAGAAATCAGCCTTTTGCCGCATTGTTTAATAATTTTGAAACATTTTTGCGCCTGTCCGGCGGAATTTCCGGCGAAAAACTGCGCAAAGCGCAGGCATATTTCCCGGAAACGTGCGCATATAATGAAAACGCCTGCGGACGAACGCCGGGGGAAAGGAAGAAAGAAAAAATGAAAAAGCCTGTTTTTGCGTCTGTCTGCGCGCTGCTGCTGGCCGCATCGGTGCTGTTTGCCGCCGTTCCGGCCAGGGCGGACGGCCTTTATCCCTGCGGCTGGCAATACGTCAGCACCGGCAACGCGGGGCGGCTGCATCTGCGGGAATATGCCAGCCAGAACGCCCGTTCCCTGGGCCTGTACATGAACGGCACACGGGTGTGGATCATTTCCAGCTTCGGCCCATGGGCGTATGTGAACGTGAACGGAGCCACGGGCTATATGATGACGCGATACCTGGCCGCGTATGCTCCCCAGCCCGCGCTGAATTCCGGCACGGTCACGCGGTACGTGCGCACGGGCAATTCGGGCAGGCTGCATTTGCGGGCATATGCCAGCAAAGACGCCCGTTCCCTGGGCCTGTATGCCAACGGAACGCCGGTGATCGTGATCGCCAATTACGGCGCCTGGTGCTATGTGAACGCGGCGGGGAAGACGGGCTACATGATGTCCGCCTACCTGGCCTCCGGCCCGGCGGAGCCGTCCACACCCGCGCCGACTGCCGCGCCGACGCCCGCGCCGGCTCCCTATTCCGTGCTCACCGTGCGGCAGCCCAACAATTCCTTCGTGTATCTCCGATCCGAAAGCACCAGCGACAGCAATAACAACGTGATCTGCAAGGTGCAAAGCGGTAGCTTTGTCACCCTGCTGGAATGGGGCGCGTGGTGGAGCCGCGTCAGCTACGGCGGCGTGGAGGGCTATATGGTGTCCCGCT
Organism: Clostridia bacterium; assembly: GCA_017443295.1. Taxonomy (GTDB): domain Bacteria; phylum Bacillota; class Clostridia; order Christensenellales; family Aristaeellaceae; genus RUG563. The sequence goes on along the minus strand of JAFSNT010000209.1, from coordinate 1,443 downwards.
ATCTGCAACAATAATAATGAAGAAAAATATTTGAAAGCACCCCGCTCCGTTTTAGCCTTTTCCCACGGCGAAAGAGCCGCGGGATTTTTCTTGCGCTTTTTTGCCGGACGAAAACAAAAAACGACCAGAAAACCAATGCCTTTCGACAAAATATTCTTCTCGGCCTATTGACATTTGCCCGCGCCTGTGGTTTAATGTTTCCTGCCTTGAAGTTTAGCTATTCTAAACCGAAGGCAATGATTTACGGTTTAGTGACGCTAAACTTTTTCCGGAAGGGAGGGAAGGGAACATGAACATCGGCGACAAGCTTCGCCGCCTTAGACTGCAAAGGAACCTGACCCAGGAGGAAATGGCCGACCGCTGCGAGCTGAGCAAAGGCTTCATTTCCCAGGTGGAACGTGACCTGGCATCGCCCTCCATCGCCACGCTGACCGATATGCTGGAATGCTTGGGCAGCAATTTGAAGGAATTCTTTTCGGAAACGGAAAACGAGGAAAAAACCGTGTTCACCCGGGCCGATATGTTCGTCAAGGAGGACGCGGAATCCCTGCGGGGCAGCATCACGTGGCTGGTGCCCAGCGCCCAGAAAAACGAAATGGAACCCATTCTGGTGGAGCTGGACGAAGGGGGCAAGACCCAGGAAATGCCGCCCCACGAGGGGGAGGAATTCGGCTATGTCCTCCAGGGCACGGTGACGCTGCACCTGAACGGCGGCAGCCACAAAATCAAAACGGGGGAGAGCTTCTGCCTGCACCCCGGCGCTGCCCACTGGATCGAAAACACCGGCAAACGCAGGGCCCAGTTCATCTGGGTGTCCACACCGCCAAATTTTTGAAATAAGGTAGGAGGTAGGAAGTAGGAGGTAGAAGGTTTGGTTTGCTAAACAACCGAGCTTGGTTCATTTTGGAGAACTATATAGAACCTCCTACTTCCTACCTTCAACCTCCTACCTCTCTCAATTTGACTGAATCATTCATTACGTTTGAATGGAGGCCCCATGATGGAAGAACAGCGCCTGATTTCCCTGGAAAACATCAGCAAGCACTACGACGGGGTGACTGTGCTGGACAATATCAACCTGTACATCCGCAAAAAGGAATTCGTGACCCTGCTGGGCCCCTCCGGCTGCGGAAAGACCACCACCCTGCGCATCATCGGCGGCTTTGAAACGGCGGATTCCGGCCGGGTGATGTTCGACAGCAAGGACATTTCCGGCATCCCGCCCTACAAGCGGCGGGTGAACACCGTGTTCCAGAAATACGCCCTGTTTCCCCACCTGAACGTGCAGGACAATATCGCTTTCGGCTTAAAGCTCAAGAAAATGCCCAAGGACGAGATCGCCCGCAAGGTGGATTACATGCTGGATCTGGTAAACCTGAAAGGCTACCACAAGCGCTCCGTGGAATCCCTGTCCGGCGGCCAGCAGCAGCGCATCGCCATCGC
>JAFSNT010000208.1 GCA_017443295.1 Clostridia bacterium | reverse complement strand
CTTCCGGCCCGGCCACGCAGATGCGGCATTTGCCGATGCCAAGGTCCAGCAATTCATACACGTCGGGGTTCCCGTCCAGCAGAATGTCCTTGCCCACCACGCCGATGTCCGCCGCGCCGTATTCCACGTAAATGGCCACGTCGGAGGGCTTCACCAGCAGGTAGCGCACGCCGTTTTCCGGGCTTTCCAGCACCAGGCGGCGGTCGTTTTCATAGATGCCGCCGCAGTCATAGCCGATCTTGGAGAACAGGGAAAGCACCTGGTCGCCAAGCCGTCCCTTGGGCAGCGCGATATTCAGCATTCCTTCCCCGCCTCCTTCAAGCCGTCGTTCGTAAAGCAATAGATTTTTCCGAAGCGCGCGTCCTCCGGCGCGTTCTTTTCCACCCGCACCTTGAGGCCGCTTTCCCGCAGGCCGTCGGCGGCGCGGGCCAGGGCGTTCAGGTCGGCCCCCGCTTCATAGAGAATCAGGGCGTCCACGTCGGTGCTGTGCTGATTGCGGAACAGCAAATCCAGCTCATTCACATACACCGCAAAGCCGATGGCGTCCAGGTCCCGGCCGAATTTCCGGAGCAGCTTTCCGTAATATCCGCCGGACAGCACCGCACGGGGCACGCCCTCCACAAAGCCCTGGAAGATCAGGCCGTCGTAGTAATCGCTGTCGTTCACCAAAGAGAAATCCAGGATCAGGTCGTCCCCGCAGCCCGCGCTTTCCAGGAGATCATACACCGTTTCCAGCTCGTCCAAAGCGGCGGTCATGCCGTTGGAAAGAGCGATTTTCCGGGCTTCCTGAAGCGTTTCCCGGAAGGGGCCGCACAGCCCCGCCGCCCGCAGCACCCATTCCGCCGCGGCGGGGGCCGCATGGGCCTTTTCCAGCAGGGCTTTTAATTCATGCAGCCGCTTGCCGTGGAGGCAATTCAGGATTTCCTGGCCTAAGCTCTCCCCCAAGCCCAGCCCTTCCAGCAGGGCGACCCAGAACCCGATATGGGAAAGCTGCATGCGGTGGCCGCCGCTGATGGCGGCCAGGGTTTTCTGGGCTAAACACAGCACCTCGAAATACGCCGCCGCGTCCAGATCGCCCAAATATTCCAGGCCCAACTGGGTGGTTTCCTGATAACCGCCGCTCTGCTTTTCCAGCCAGTACACGTTTTCCAGGTAATACACCTTTTCGCTGGACTGGGCGGTGGCCCGGGTGTTCTTGGCGATGGACAGGGTCACGTCGGGCTTAAGCGCCAGCACGGTGCCGTCCAAATCATGAAAGGTGATAATGTTGGGGTTTTTCAGAAAATTTTTGTTCTCCGTGTACAGCTCGTATTCCTCAAACCGCCCCATGCGGTATTTGCGGAAGCCGTACTGCTCGTACAGTGCCCGCAGGGACAGGGTGATCCTTTCCTCCCTGCGCAGCGCTTTCATCACGTCCATTTCCATGCGATCCTCTTCCCGGCCCCTGGCCTGAATTCGATTTACGGGACTCATTATATCACCGCTTTATCGCTCTGTCAAGCTAAAGCGATAGCATGATAAAATATTTAATAAAAGAACGACGAAGGAAATCCCCGCGTCGTTCATCGTTTTCAGCTTTCCGGCGTTTTTTTCCGGCGTTTATCTCTTTGGATTGTTCTACCGCAGGTGATCCAGCACCCAGATAAGCAGGTCTTCATAGCCGATCTTCCCGGCGGCTACATCCAGAATGACGCGGATCAGTTCCGCTTGCGTGTAGACGAGTTCAATCCCATTCAGGGCCAGCAGCGTCAGCATAGCATGCGCGCCGATTCGCTTGTTGCCGTCGATAAAGGAATGATTCATCACCAGACCGTATCCAAGCCGCGCCGCTTTCTGCTGAACGGTCGGATATGGCGCATAAGATACAAAGGTTTGATACGGCGCGGACAGCGCGGATTCCAGCAATCCTTCATCCCTCAGTCCATGGCTCCCGCCCGTTTCTTCGATCAGCTGTTCATGCAGCAAAATAATCTGATGCTTTTGTCAGCGTCTTCATTTGGCAAGCTCCCGGTATGCTTCCCGATTTTGCTGAATCAGCCGAGCGGAGACAGAAAACACATCTTGATCCGACGCGGTCTGCATTTCTTCCGCCTGGCTAAAATCAATGAGCAGGTAGCGCGGCGCGTTATTTTTCATAATCACCACGGAACCGTTTTCATCCACCATCCGGGCGACGCGGGAAAAATTCTGGTTTGCTTCAGAAATACTGACCATTGCGTTTGTGTTCACCATCATCACGATCACCTCGACCGGATTATACAGCAAATAGTCGATAAATTCAACCTATTTTTAATCCTAAATTCAAAACAGCACAGAAGTATTTTACCCCTTGGGATCAGGTCTGAATCTTCAGCAGCTGTTCCAGCAGCCCGTCGTCCTCGAACACCATCATATCCCGCACGCCTAAGCGCACCTTCTGGCCGTTTTTCAGGCTCTTGTATTCGTAGCCGTTGGCGATGACGCGCACCAGGATGTCCCCCACGCGCACGCGGCAGTCGTCCACGTCGCCCAAGTAATATTGGCTTTCCAGCACACCCTCCAGGTCGCCGGTCTCGCAGAAATACAGGTTTTCGGGGCGCACGGCCACGTCCACCTTGCCGACGCGTTCTCCGTCGTAAGGAATGGACTGGCCGTTCATGCCGGTCAGGGTGATGCGCCCGCTGCCCGCCTCGCCCTTGAAGAAATCCACCTTGCCTAAGAAGTCCGCCACGAACTGGTTCGCGGGCTGATTGTAGATTTCCTCCGGGGTGCCGCACTGCTGCACCACGCCGCGGTTGATGAGGAAAATGCGGTCGCTCATGGCCATGGCCTCGGTCTGGTCGTGGGTGACGTAGACCACGGTGATGCCGAGCTGCTTTTGAATTTCCTTGATCTCAAAGCGCATGGATTCGCGGAGCTTGGCGTCTAAGTTGGAAAGAGGTTCATCCAGCAAAAGCAGCTTGGGGGCCGCCACCAGCGCCCGGGCCAGGGCCACGCGCTGCTGCTGGCCGCCGGAAAGCTGGTTGGGAAGGCGTTCGGCGTACTGGCTCAAGTGTACGATGGCCAGCACCCGGTCCACGGCCTCCTTGATCTTTGGCTTGCTTTCCTTTTTGATGCGCAGGGGGTACGCCACGTTGTCGAATACGTTCATGTGGGGCCACACGGCGTAGCTCTGAAACACCATGCCGATGGAGCGCTTTTCCGGGGGCACGAAGGTTTTCCCGCCGGACACCAGCTGATCGTCGATGTACAGTTCGCCGCTGGTGGGCTTTTCAAACCCGGCGATGATGCGCAGCATGGTGGTTTTGCCGCAGCCGGAGGGGCCCAGCAGGGTGATGAATTCCCCTTCCTGAAAGGTTTCGTTGAATTCCTTGAGCACCACGTTATCGCCGAAGGCCTTGGTGATATGCTTGATGGTTACGGTTGCCATTTCAATCGTTCCTTTCTTTTAGATTGAAAACTCTCCCTTGGTGAGCCGGTTCAGCACAAAGTTCAGCGCGACCACGATGAGCAGGATACCGAAGGCCATGGCGCAGCTCATGGGCTGGGAGGTAAACGTCCAGTATTCATAGAGCTGATAGCCGATGGTTTTGGTGGAGCTGGACATCAGCAGCGTGGTCATGCTTAGCTCATAGAAGCAGGGAATGAAGATCAGGAACCAGCCCGCGGCGATGCTGGGGAAAATGAGGGGCCCGGTGATTTTGAACATGGTGCGGGTCCAGCTGGCGCCGGAAATCTGGCTGCATTCCTCCAGAGAAACGTGAATCTGGCTCATGGCGGACACCACCGTGCGCATGCCCATCATCAGGTACTTGATCAGGTAGGCGATGATCATGATATAGGCGGTATTATAGATATTGAGGCCGAAATCCCCGCGCATGGTCATGATCAGACCCAGGGCGATGACCACGGAGGGGGTGCCGGAGCCCAGAGTGATCAGGAAGTTGGGGATCGCGCGGCCCCGGATGCGGGTGCGCTGCAAAAGATAGCTCATCACGCAGGCGATGACCAGGCCCACCGTGGCGGCGACGGCGGCAAAAATCAGCGAATTCTTCAGGCAGCCCATGGTTTCCGCCCGCATGAACACCGTAGTCCAGTTTGCCGTGGTGAAATTGCCCGCCGCCAGCATGTTCTTGCCGACGTCGATCTTAAAGGACGTGGTAAAAATGGTGGCAAAGGGCATCAGCACCACAATCACCGCGAACAGGGACACGAGCACCGTGATGGGGATACGCCAAGCCCGCAGATCCACGATGGAGGGCCGCATGGATTTGCCGGACACGGTGATATACTGTTTTTTTGCCAGCACAACGTCCGAAATAAACAGAATGATCAGCGCCACCGCCATCAGGAAAACGGACATGCTGGTGGCGTCGTTGAGGCCCTGCTGGCCCGAAGCCACAAATTCAACGATGCGGGTGGTGACAGTGTTCACGTTGCCCTGAGTCCCAATGATGGAGGGAATGCCGTAGCAGCTGGCCGCGCTAATGAACACCAGCAGCGCGCCCGCGATCAGGGACGGCGTCATCATGGGCAGGGTTACGGTAAAGAGCGTTTTAATGGGCGACGCGCCGGAAATGCGGCTGGCCTCCTCCAGGGAGGGATCCATTTTTTCCATGGCCCGGCTGATGGTAATGAAGGCATAGGGATAATAGAAGGTGGTGAGCACCCAGATCATGCCGGGCAGGGTATACACGTTCAAGGGGCCCGGGGAATCGCCGAGGGCGAACAGTGCCCGAAGCCACTGGTTGATGGTGCCCACGTTAGGATTCATCAGCCGCATCCAGGCCATGGCGCCCACATACGGCGGTACCATATAGGTGAGCACGAACAGCGAACGGAAGAACTTTTTTCCGTACAGGTTCGTGCGGCCCACCAGCCAGGCCAGGGGAAAGGCCAAAAGCGTTCCCAAAATCATGGTGGCGAAAGCGGCGATGAGGGTATTCTTCATGGCGTCCAGGTTCAGAGAATACGTATACAGACGTTCCATCACCGAAAGGGTGAAGCTGCCTTCCGGGAAAAACGCCTTGAACACCATGTAGACCATGGGCAGCAGCTGGAAATACAGCAGGAAATCCACGATCAGCAGGATCAGCAGCCATTTCACGTCCATGCGCCAATTTTTTTCCGCCATCATCAGCAGCGCCAGGGCCAGCGTATCCAGGGCAAGCAGGACGCCCACCAGGATCGTGGTGCGGCTGTTTCCCACGATCAGCTGCCGGGTCCAGGAGATTTCATTCCGGGCGATCATGCGGAAGGCGCCCAGCTGGGCTTCCTTGTCCCGCACGCTCTTTTTCAGGGTCTTTACCGCCTCGGATGCGATGGCGGAATCATTGCTCACGAAAAAGAGCTGGGCCAGCATGGCCTGGCGCTTTTCCCCGCTGAGCTTTTCCACCATGCCCGCCGCCTCCTCGGGGACGGGTGCGTTTTCATCCGCGGCGGAAAGCAGCAGTTCCTGACGGAACGCGGCCATCCTGCTTTCGGAAACGGCTAAAATCGCTTTCCGCTGGGAGGTGGACACGCTGGGGCCGTTCATGAGATACGTGGCGTACAGCAGCTTATAGGTCAGGGCGGTTTGATCCGCGCCCGCAGCCTCCGTCAGGGTTCGTATTTCTTCAGCGCTTCCTGCCTTTTGGCTTTCCCAGGCGCTCTCCAGCAGGGCTTTCGCCATGCCGTCGGCCTGCTCCCGCTGCTGCGCTGAAAGCGCGTCCCGCTGGGGGGCCAGCTTTTGTTCCCACATCCGGGCCGCGTCTTCACCCAGCGAGTGAATGGCGCTGTAAGCCGCCTCGAAGCTGAAGCCGGAGCCGGCGTAATCCCGCTGGGCCGCCACGCCCGTTATGATCACGGCGATTCCCAATAGAAGAAACAGCGCAAGCACCCCTTTGGTGATCGCGGGGGTGCGATCCCGATCCGTTAGTTCCTTCCGCATCGCGGCCGCGCTTTTCATTGGCATACACCTCTTCCCCTTCAAGCATGATGGAAGCAATACCTGAAACAGGGGAAGCCGCTTGACGGCTCCCCCCGCTTACGCGTTTTTAGGCTGTCCCTTATTGGGTCACTTTCTCCGTCCACAGGTTTCTGATCTGTTCGCGGTTCTTATACGCCTTTACCCAATCCACGCCCATGTCTTTTTCGATCAGGCCCTTGGTATCCACAGACTTGAAGGGAATATCGGTAACGGACGCCAGCACGGAATGCATATAGCCCTGGAGAATCAGCTTCTGCGCTTCTTCTGTGAGCAGCCACTGGGCCACGGCTTCGCAGGCTTCGGCGTTCACGTGCTTGGAGTATTCTTCCGCCACGATCATCACGGTGGAGGGAATCAGGATCACGCCGTCGTCGGGATAGATCACTTCCAGATTGGTCACTTCATTGCCCTTGTCCGCTTCGTCCTTGATGAACTTCAGAATGGATTCCTCTAAGATCATCAGCGCCGCGCATTGCTTATCCTGCAGCTTGGCAATGGCGGTAGAGCCGGATTCACGCATCACGCTGTTTTCATGGAGCTTATCCAGATATTCCTCGCCGTAGGTATCCAGCAGGGAGGCGACGGCGGCGTAGGTGGTGCCGCTGGTCAGGGGATCGCCCATGGAAATGTAGCCCTTGAGCGAAGGATCATAGGCGAAATCCTTGAAGGTCTTGGGAATCGTGACGCCCTTTTCAGCCCAATAATCCACCGCTTCCGGGTTGTACGCCAGAACCATGTTGCACACGCGCACAGGATACCAGTAACCTTCCTCGTCGTAGGGGAAGCGCAGCAGGGTGTCGGCGTTTTCCACCTCAAAGGAATGGAGATAGCCGTAATCCTTCAATTCCAGGGAGAACGCAGGCTCGGCCACCATGAACATATCGCATTCCAAAGGCTTGTCCTTGTCCGCGCCCATTTCGCTGTAGATGCGGTCAATGAGCTTGCCGGTGCCCTGATAGAAGAAAAAACTGCCTTCGTTGCCGGGGATCAGGTTGGGGAATTCCTTTTTGATGGCCTCATCCATCATGTCGATGACGAAAGGATACATGGACGTGTAGATGACCAGTTCGCCTTCCACGTCCTCGTTCACGGCCAGGGCCGTGGAGCCGAGAGACAGCGTCAGGATCAGTGCCAGTACGAGCGCTAAGACCTTTTTCATTGTGATTCCCTCCGTATGTTGATTTTTCCCCCAGTTCTCTCCGCCTGGGTTTTCTGCGCTGATTATAACACAGAATATACATGTTTGCAAGGTGATTTTTACGCCCGATCCGCCCCAACTGCTTTGAGGAATTGCTTTGCGATATACATGCAGCCCACCTGGTTGGGATGGATGCGATCCCAGGCGATGTTGCAGGGGTGCATATACTGGAACAGCGCGTCCCAGCCCGCCTGCAAATCCACGAAGGTGCAATTGTATTTCTCCGCCAGCTTTTTCACGATGGCCCCATACTCGTCCATCCGGGCGCGCATGGGATCGGCTTTGTTCGGCTCCATGAAATAAGGCGTCATCAGGATCATGCCCTTCACGGTGGGCAGGGTACGCCGGATCAGCTTTTCATAGGTTTTTTCAAATTCATCGGGCAGTACGTGGGTTTCCGGCATGTAAGGGCTGTCGAACTGCCGCCACACGTCGTTGATGCCGATGAGCACGCTCACCCAATGGGGTTTGCGTTCCATCACGTCCGTTTCCCAGCGGGCGTCCAAGTCCCGCACCTGATTGCCGCTGACGCCCATGTTCACCACGCGCAGGGCCAATTCCGGGTACATGCAGTTCAAAAGCGAACCAACGTCCGCCACGTAGCTGCAGCCCCAGGCGTTGAACAGGCCCTCCCCCACGGGCCGCGCCCGCTCATAATCTGAAATGGAATCGCCGATGAATAAAATGGTATCGTTCTTTTCAAACAGCATGGTTTTTCCTCCCGTATTTCCTTTTTTTATAAATTATACAGGGAAAGCCATCCCTTTTCAATCCCCTTCGTTTCTTTTTTCCGTGGGACGGCAGGAAATGCGGCCATAAAAACCGAATTTTAGATAGCGCATGACTTTTCATTCCCGCACCGGAGGTATATGATGAAAATTTCTAAAAAGGACGCCCTGACCTGGTTTGAATTTTTCGCTTCCCTGCCCGAGGAAGAGGAACTGATGCCCGGACAAATGGAAATCGCCCTGTCCGCCTTCGCCCAGATCGAACGGGCGGTGAACGCCCATCACGCGGAATTGATGACACAGATTCCCAATCTGAAAACGCTGCAAGACCGTACCTATTACGTAGGGGACGACGCAAAATTCCCCCAGGGCTGCCGCTCCTGTCTGCTGGGCACGGGGCTGTCCGCCGTGCGCAAAACCAACAAATGCGACGCCGCCTGCAAATTCTGCTATGATTACGGCGCGCTGAACAGCCAGCCTCCGGTGGGCGAGGGCCTGTGGGAGATCGGCGGCACCAAGTTTTATGAAGAAGACCTGGATTTACTGCTGTCCATTCACAAAAAGCCCACCGGCATCGCCTACGTGTACCTGGAACCCTTCATGGAAATCGAAAAGTATTACGGCGTGGTGAAGAAATTCCACGAGGCGGGCATCCACCAGCATTTATACACCAACGGCATTCACGCCGATCGGGAAAACCTGAAAGCCCTGGCGGAAGCAGGGCTGGACGAGCTGCGCTTCAATTTGGGCGCGTCCCACTGCGCGGATCGGGTGATCGAAAACATGGGCATCGCCCGGGAATATTTTCCCCGGGTAGGCATTGAAACGCCCATGACGCCGGAGTTTTACCGGGAGTTTTTCGCCAAAAAAGAAAAAATCCTCGGCACCGGCCCGGATTTCATCAACTGCGCCGAATTGCACCTGAACGAAAACAACATCGAAAATTACGCCGGAGAAGCCCTGTATTTCTGCCGCCAGGGCTACATCTCCCCCATTTTCAGCCGGAATCTGACCCTGCAATTCATGAAGACCGCCGCCGAGGAACAGTGGCCCATCGTGGTACACGATTGCAGCAACCGCACCAAGTTTGCCCGGGACCTGAACCTGCGGGCCAAGGAGGGCGGCTGGTTCGGCCAAAGCACCTACGGCTGCGAGTTTTCCAAAATTCCCTACGCCGCCTTCCTGCCCGTGCTGCGGGATGAGGGCTTCCGGTTTCTTGAAGAAGAACCCATGCCCGCCGGGTTCGGAATGGGCGATATTGTGCTGTAATAGATTTGTCGAACGCTTTAAGTCGATGAGTGATACGAGGCAGGGGGCTTCTTCAGCCCCCTAAACCCCTGAACCAGGGCCGCTTGGCCCTGGACCCATCCCGGCGAATCAACTTGAATAGAAAGAACAAACAACATCTGCCTGCCGATAGGAGATACGAAAGTTAGAGGGCTTCTGGCCCAAGAAAGCCGGGAAAATCCCCAGGAAAAAGCTCGCTTTTTCCACGGGATTATTCCCTGGCTTTCCCCGGATGCAAAGCATCCGGGTTGGCCGCTTTCAGCGGCCGGGCCAGAAGCACAAGGCCGTCAAGCTGGGCTGTTCTCTTTAAGCAGCAGCGGAAGATTGTTTGTTCGTCGCATCAAGTATACTCCGCAGGAGAGGGTGCAGGG
>JAFSNT010000207.1 GCA_017443295.1 Clostridia bacterium | reverse complement strand
TGATCCTGTAACGGCGACACCCCTACACAAAGAGAAGAAACCGGCTTAAATCGGACGTGGATTTGAAAAGGAAAACCGTGTCACCTCACAGTGCGCAGTTTCTCCCGAAACCACGAAAATGGTTCCCTATCACCCATTACCCAGGCCAAAGAGCGGTTTCCCCCAGGCCCCCTTCCGAGAAAGCCAGAAAAGGGAATCAGAGGAACAGGGCTTTTTCACATCCTCCAGCATGCAAAAATGGAAAAAACGGTATAAAATGATATTTTTTTAGATAAAATATATCCCACGGCCCTTGCGGGGACGTGGGAATTTTGATATAATAGACGGGGTGAAAGTGAAAATATGAATTGTTTTGAAGAATTAACCCTTCGGGAATCGCCCGTCGTCGTACAACAGCACATGCCCCTGGATAAGTATACCACCCTTCGCGTAGGCGGTCCGGCGGATTATTTTGCGGAACCGTCTTCGGAAGAGGAGCTTTCCGCCCTGCTGAACGCCGCGAAGGAAGCGGGGATTCCGGTACTGCTCATGGGCAACGGCTCCAACCTTTTGGTACGGGACGGGGGCTTCCGGGGCCTGGTGATAAGGCTTAGCAAAGCGTTTTCCCACATCGAACAGTGGGAGCATGGCCTCAAGGCCCAGGCGGGCGCGCTGCTGAGCGTGCTGGCCTGCGAAGCGGCCAACGCATCCCTCACCGGGCTGGAATTTGCCCAGGGCATTCCCGGCACCGTGGGCGGCGGTGTGTATATGAACGCCGGGGCCTACGGCGGAGAATTGGGCAAGTGCATCGAAAGCGTGACCGTGCTGGATCACGACGAAGTAAAACGCATTCCGGGCAGTGAAATGAAGTTTGGCTACCGGCACAGCCGCGCCATGGATGAAAAATGGATGGTGCTTGGGGCGCGGTTCCGCCTGGAAAAGGGCGATAAAGAACAGATCGACGCCGCCATGCGGGATTTTGCCGCCCGGCGGAAGGAGAAGCAGCCCCTGAATTATCCCAGCGCCGGGTCGTTCTTCAAGCGCCCGGAAGGGCACTTTGCCGGGGCGCTGATCGAAAAAGCGGGTCTGAAAGGCAAGCAGGTGGGCGGCGCGCGGGTGAGCGAAAAGCACGCGGGCTTCCTCATTAACGCGGGCGGGGCCACCGCGTCGGATTTCCTGGCGCTCATGAGGCTGGTGCAGGATACGGTGCAAAGGGAATCCGGCGTTTTATTGGAGCCGGAGGTGCGCATCGTGGGGGACGATCCATGAGCTTTTCCTCCCGCGTAAAAGAAGAACTGCTGCGGATAACGCCGGAAAAGCACTGCTGCATGCTGTCGGAGCTGAGCGCCCTGACCCAGACCTGCGCCTCTCTGCGGCTGGCTGGCGGGGGCCGGGTACGGGTGGTTTACGAAACGGAAAACCCCGCCCTGGCCAAGCGCATTTTCCTGCTGCTCAAGCGGCGCATGGAAATCACGCCCCTGCTGGAATTCAACCGCCACAAGCGGCTGGGGGGCAGGCGGCTGTCCATTTTAACGGTGCCGGAGGCGGAAAGCACGCGCCTGCTGGTGGCCCTGCGCATGCTGCAGGAGAGCGAAGGCGGCACCGTGTTCAAGGGCGTGCCCCGGGCGGCGCTCACCCGGCGTTGCTGCCGGGCGGCCTTCGTTCGTGCGGCGTTTTTGGGGGCGGGCAGCGTCACGTCCCCCGATCAGGAATATCATTTGGAATTCGTGACCACCGGGGGCCACGCCGACGCGCTGATGAAGATGCTGGAAAAAAGCGAGATCCAGTCCCACGTGACCCGCCGCCGGGACGCCGACGTGGTGTACCTGCGCCGGGGGGACGACGTGGTTTCCTGCCTTGCGCTCATGGGCGCTCACAGCGCCCTGCTGGATATGGAAAACACCCGCATTTCCCGGGACGCCCGCAACCAGGCCAACCGGGCGCGGAACTGCGACGAAGCCAACCTGAAAAAGCAATTGTCCACGGGCGAAAAGCAGGCGCGGGCCATCACGGCCTATTCCCTGGCCCACAGCTTGGGCGGCTTGCCGCCGCTCTTGCAGGAGCTGGGCAGGATTCGGATGCTGCATCCCGAAGCCTCCTTGGAGGATTTAGGCCAGATGCTGGCAAAACCCATCGGCAAATCCGGCGTCAATCACCGGATGCGCGCCTTAATGGCGTATTTGGAGGATAAAGGGTAATTGTTAGGTCGTCTTTCAACGAAAGAAAGTGGAAATTGAAAAGTGAAAAGTGAAAATATGAATAGTCAGCACTTGGCTATGCGGCAATTCTGGAGGACTATATAAAACTTCACTTTTCACTTTCCACTTTTCACTTT
>JAFSNT010000206.1 GCA_017443295.1 Clostridia bacterium | reverse complement strand
CACGCAAAACGCATGGCTCTTCTTCCATCCAGACTATACTGTCGGCTCCGGAGTCTCACCGGATCGGCCTTTCGGCTCGCGGGCTTTACCGCCGGTAGGGAATCGCACCCTGCCCTGAAGAACTCTTGCTGTTCAATTCGGATACATTATATGCCGGACCGCCGCGCCTGTCAATACCAGAAAAAAGGAATTCTCTGGAATTCTCTGGAAAGGTTTACGTAAACATTTCAAAAAAATGTAGAAATAATGAAGAAAATACTGTATAATGACGAAAGACGGAAAGGAGGCGAAACGCCGTGTCCATGCCCAACCCCTATTCACCCCATGGACGGCGGGAACGGCGCTGGTATTCCCGCTTTCGGATTTGGAACCGCTTTGTAATGGCGGTGGGCTACCTTGCTTTGGCTTACGGTCTGGTGCGGGGCGTGATCTATTTGCTGGTGCTGGCGAAAGATTGGCTGTGACGCATATGAGAGAAAGAGAAGAAAGAAGGAAAAAACGGCGCGCTCCCCGGCTGGTGCGGCGGCTGGGCGCGATCCTGACGCTGGCGATCGCGCTCACCCTGGCGAACGTATTTTCACCGTATCTGAAAAACTGGTTTTCCCACTTCCTGCCCCGGGTGGATTACAGCAGCGCCGTGGAGAGGCTGACCCACGAAATGGTAAAAGCCGGAGAACTGATCGCCGTGCGCCATACGGACACCGGTGTCATGACCGGAACCATTGACGCCTTGTTTCTGGGCACGGTGAGCAGAGTATCGGCCCCGTATCTGTATGAAATCGGGTTGGGGATCAAGCTGGAGGACGTGGCGCTCACCCCGGGGGACACGGAGCTAACCGTAACCGTGCCAAAGCCCCAGGTGCTTTACGATCATTTTCAGGTGACGGGGGACATTCAGAACGATGATTTCTGGGGTCTCGCCTCCCAGAAGCGCTACCAGCAGATGCTGGATGATCGGCAGGCCGCCTGCCGCCAAAGCTATTTGGACGATCCCCAATGCATGGAGCAGGCCTGGGAAGCCGCCTGCGAACAGCTGGAAACCCTGTTCCGCCAATGGACGGGGGAAAACTTGAAGCTTCGCTTCCTGCGGGAAGGGGAATAAACAAATGAAAGGGTGGATGCAATGCAAATCCTGAAAATTCTGTGCTCGGTGTTCCTGAACGCGAACCCGGACGTGGTCTCCGTCGGCTGGAACGCCCTGACCTTCGTGGGCTTGTGGGGAGTTTTCCACAAGTGCGGCGTAAAAGGCTGGTGGGCGCTGGTTCCCTTCGCCCGGGAATACAAGCTGGGCACGTGCGCCGGACGCGAGTCGGAAGGGCGCGTGCTGGCGGTGGTGACCGGCCTGATAGAAGCGGCCAGCATCGTCACGGTGTTTCTGAATGAGGAAAGCTCCCTCTACCTGTTTATCGGGGCCATCGCGTTTATGCTGCTGGTGATCCAGTTCATCTATATGATCCGCATTGAGCTGGGCCTGATCGAGGTGTTCGGTCAGAAAAAGTGGTGGATCATTCCCTGGGCGCTGCTGGATAACATCGTGGCTCCCCTCTGGGGCTTCCATAAGAAGTTCCAGCCGCTTTGGACCGTGGAGGACATTCAGAGCGAGGCGTCCAATTTCTTCTCCGGCTCCAAGGCCCAGGTGCTGGATCAGGGCCTGACGGTGAACTTGGAGGAACGCACAGCCACCGAATTCTTCAAAAAGAAGTACCTGCTGCGGGACATCCATATGTACATCCAGCCCGGCCGCATGGTGCTGCTGCTGGGCGGCTCCGGCGCGGGCAAAACCACCTATCTGAACGCCGTGAACGGCTACGAAAAGGCCAAGGCGGAGGTGGTGCTCAACGGCACGAATATGTACAAGCATTATAAGGAAATGCAGTACGACATCGGCTTTGTGCCCCAGCTGGACCTGATGCGCGGCTCGGACAGCGTTTACCGCACCCTGATCGACGCCGCTTCCCTGCGCCTGCCCAAGGACTTTTCCGCCGCTGACCGGAATAACCGGGTGGAGGAGGTCATGAAGATTTTCGGCCTCACCCCGGTGAAGGACAATCTTGTTTCCAAGCTCTCCGGCGGCCAGCGCAAGCGCCTGTCTATCGCCATGGAGTTCATCTCCAACCCCTCCCTGTTCATCCTGGACGAGCCGGACAGCGGCCTGGACGGCGTCATGGCCCGGGAGCTGTTCCAGCAGCTTCGCCATATCGCCGATCAGGGCAAGATCATCATCGTGATCACCCATACCCCCGACCGGGTGATCGACCTGTTCGACGACGTGATCGTGCTGGCCAAGGACGCCAAGCGCACGGGCCGTTTGGCCTACTTCGGCCCCATCGCCGAGGCGCGGGAATTCTTCGGCAAAGAGAAGATGGAAGAAATCGTCAAGTCCGTCAACCGCCAGGAAGAGGGCGGCGAAGGCCGGGCGGACGAATTCATCCTGAAATTCGCGGAGGTGCAGCATGGCTGAGCTGAATGTAAAGAAAACCAGGCGCGTCAGAAAGATCCGCCATCGCGGCCGGGGCAGCCAGGTGCCCATTTATTTGGGCAAGCAGCTTCGCTTCTTCGTGAACCAGAGCGACTGGAAGGTGCTGCCCATGGCGGCCATCATCGCCGCGCTGGTTTCCATGGTCATCCGCAAGGACTTTTTTCTCACCATGGAAGGCAATTTGAAGGGTGCCTTCGCCCTCACCTGCGTGGGCATTTGGAACGGCTGCTTCAATTCCATCCAGTCCGTCTGCCGCGAGCGGCCCATCATCAAGCGGGAACACCGCTCCGGCATGCATATATCGTCCTATATCGTGGCCCACATGATCTATCAGTTCGCCCTGTGCGCCGCCCAGACGGGCCTGAGCATGTACGTGCTGAAAATGATGGGCATTCACTTCCCGGAAACCGGCTTCATTACGCCCTGGATGATCGTGGATTTGGGCATTACCCTGCTGCTGATCTCCTACGCCGCCGATATGATGAGCCTGCTCATTTCCAGCGTCAGCCACACCACCACCGGAGCCATGACGGTGATGCCCTTCGTGCTGATTTTCCAGCTGGTGTTCTCCGGCGGCCTGCTGCCCCTGCCCGACTGGACCAAGCCCCTGTCCAATTTCACCATCTCCAATTACGGCATCAAGGCCATCGCCTCCCAGAGCGGCTACAACGAAGCGCCCATGGTAACGGCCTGGAAGACTGTGGACAAAATGCGGAACAACGAACTCGGCGGCGCCGTGACCTTAGGCCAGATCATGGACCTGCTGGACAGCCCGGCGGTGGAAAAGCGCCGTGACACGGAAGTGATGAAGTCCTTTACCGTGGGCGAAGTGGCGGATATCCTGAGCCACGCCGAAGAGACGCTGCATCTGCGGGCAAAAGAGCTGACCCATCCCGTTTCCGTCGGCCAATTGATCGACATCATCTTAACGGAGAACGCTTTCCAGGAGGCGCGCGACTTGGTGATTCTTCCCGCAACGGAGGAAAAAGCCGCCGTAACGGTGGCCGACGTGCTGAACGTGGTGAAAACCGACGAAAGCACCCAGGCACTGCTGACCAGGGAAATCGGAACCACCATCACCTTGGGTCAGGTGCTGGACGCCCTGCACGCCGGGGAGCTGGCGGAAAAATACCAGGATCAGCAGCTGAACGAGCCCGTCACCCTGGGCCAGATCGTGGATTTCCTGAAGAATAACGCCATCCTGCAAAATCAGCGGGATCGGGAATTTACCTTCAAAACCTCCGTCGGCGACCTGCTGGAGCTGTTCGGCGAGGAAAACGTGAAGCAGCTCATTCAGGAAAAGACAGCCGCCGCCAGCCATAACGCCGATTATGAACGGTCAATGGAAAATATCGTTGGCAATTGGATCATGCTGTTCCTGTTCGTGCTGGTCTTCGCGTCGCTGGCTACCATTATCCTGGAATTCATTGATAAAGACAAACGGTAAAGCAAAAAAATGGACGCTGCCATGGAAACTCATTGATCCACGGCAGCGCCTTTTGCGTTTAGAGTTCAGATTTATATAGTGGATACATTCGGAGGCCAGAGTGAACAGATTATATCATCTGAACTCTGAACTCTGCGCTCTGAACTCTGTGATCCTCATCATTATTCCACCTTGACGCCGTTAATATAGACCGCCTTGATGGCCGGGTCGGTATCGAAGGGGGAACCGGCGCAAAGCACCAGATCGGCGTCCTTGCCCACCTCGATGGAACCCACCCGGTCCTCGATGCCCGCGTGCCGGGCGGGGTTGATGGTGATGGCCTGGAGGGCGGCGAAGGGGTCCATGCCGTGCTTGACGGCCAGGCCCGCGCACAGGGGCAGGTATTCCTGGGGAATCACTGGGGCGTCGGTGATGATGGACACTTGAATGCCCGCTTTCGCCAAAATGCCGGGGGTATCGAAGGTTTTGTTCCGCAGCTCGAATTTGCTGGCGTTGGTGAGGGAGGGGCCGACGGCGCAGGGCACGTTCTCCTTGGCCAGCTCGTCGGCGATCAGGTGGCCTTCGGTCACATGCTCCAGGGTGATTTTCACGTTCAGCTCTTTGGCGATGCGCAGGGCGGTGAAAATATCCTCGGCGGCGTGGGCGTGAGCTTTCAGGGGGATTTCCCGCTTGAGAACCGGGATCAGGGCCTCCATTTTCAGGTCGAAGGCGGGTTTTTTGCCGATGTCGTCCCCCGTCGCTTCCTTCTTTTCCATGTATTCCTTGGCTTTGTACAGGGTTTCCCGCAGCAGGGCGGCGGTGGTCATGCGGGTGGATACGCCCTTTTCCCGGTAGCAGCGCTTGGGATTCTCGCCGAAAGCGCACTTCATGGCGGCGGTTTCCTTTACCAGCATGTTTTCCACCCGCTTGCCCACGGTTTTCACCGCGCAGAAGGTGCCGCCCAGCACGTTGGCGCTGCCGGGGCCGGTGCATACGCAGGTCACGCCGCCTAAGGCCGCGTCCCGCATGCAGGGCTGCATGGGCTTGAAGCCGTCCATGCCCCGCATCTGGGGAGAAACGGGGTCGTTCATTTCGTTGTAGTCCCAGCCCTCATAGCCCACGCCGTCGCTGTCCAGGCCCAGGTGGCTGTGAGCGTCCACAAAGCCGGGGTAAACGTCCAGCCCGGCGGCGTCCACGGTTTCTTCGTTTTCGGCGGGCAGGCTTTGGCTGATGGCGGCGATTTTGCCGTCCCGGATCAGGATATCCGCCTCATAAGGCGTTTCATGGATCGCGTCGTGTATTCTCCCGTTTTGAATCAGCATGGGCTGTCGCTCCTTCTTCGGTAAGATGCCTTTGATTATACCACGGTGAAAGCCGGAAGTAAAACAAAATTGCGTTTGGAAGAAGAATATGTTATAATTCGTTATAGAAGTATATCATTTTTGTGAACGGGAGGAAGCGCATGAAACGGCTGCTGGCGCTGATTTGCGTTCTTTGCTGCCTGACGGGCTGTGCCGGGGCGGAGAAGGACTGGACAGAGGAGGAATGGGAGAGCGTCGTCATGGCCCTGGCGTCGGACGAAGCGGAGCCGGTGCCGGAAAAACGGCGGGCGAGCTTTCGTTCCGGCTGGCTTCCGGCGGCGGAAAAGGGGTATATCAACGTGCTGCTGATCAGCTCCGACGCCCCGGACATTGATCAGAACTTTGGCCGGGCGGATGCCATTTTGGTCTGCCGGATTGATCTTTGGACGGGGGAAACGCGCCTGCTTTCCTTGCCGGAGGACGCCTTGGTGACGATTGCGGAAGCGCCGGAACCCGTTGCCCTGCGGTATGTGAACTGCTTTGGCGGCGCGGGCCTCACCGCCCGGTGCGTGAACGACGCGCTGCATTTGGGCGTCAGCCATTTCTGCGCGGTGAACATCGAAGCCTTCATCGCCATTGTGGACGCGCTGGGGGGCGTGACCATGGAACTGGCGGAAGGGGAGGCGGAGGCTTTAGAGCTTGCCAAGGGCGCGCAGAAGCTCACCGGCGAACAGGCCCTGCGCTATGTGAAGCTGCGCCGACCCGGGGACGGATCGACCCGCGTGCGCGCGCTGCTGTCGGCGGTGCTGCGGGAAACCACGGCGGGAGGCTCCGTCAAGCAGGTGCTGGGCCTGGCCGATCTGCTGCTGCCCAGCGTGGATACCAATCTGACCACGGACGATATTGTGGATCTGATCTTCGCGCTGTTTGGGCAGGATCATCCCATTTCCTTCGACGCCATGGGCATGACGGCGGCGGACGGCGGCCTGAACGGCGATTTGGCGGCCCAGGGCCGGGAATTCTTGTATGGGGGGAAATAAACCATGCTGTATACGCTTTCGCTGAATCCCTGTGTGGATAAAACGGCGTCCATCGCCCGGTTCGATCCCGACGCGCCCAACCGGGTGCGGGTGGAGCGGCTGGACGTGGGCGGCAAGGGCGTGAACGTGGCCCGGGCGGCCAACGCCTTAGGCGGCGACGTGAAGCTGCTGGGCTTTGATTACCGGGGCCAGCCGGTGGCCACCGCCATGGCGAAGGAAAAGGTGCCCTGCACCCTGATCCCCCTGTCCGGAGAGCTGCGGGTGAACATGAAGCTCAAGGAGGAGGACACGGGCCGCACCCTGGAAATCAGCGAACGGGGCCTGGAAACCAGCCGGGAGGACATTCGCCGCATCATTGCCCGCCTGCTGGACTGCGTGCAGCCGGGGGACTGGGTGGCGCTGGCGGGCAGCCTGCCGCCCGGCGCCGTGCCGGAAACCTACGCCAAAATCCTGCATGCCCTGGAAGAGAAGGGCTGCCGCACGGCGGTGGATTGCGACGGCCCGGCCCTGATCGCCGCCCTGGAGGAACGCCCCTTCCTGCTGAAGCCCAACGCCCAGGAGTTTGCCGCCCTCACCGGCGTGGACGCGGGGGACACCACCGCCGCTGTCGCCGCCTGCCGGGGGCTGCTGAACCGGGGCGTGGAATGGGTGTGCCTGTCCCGGGGAGCCAAGGGCGCGCTGCTGGTGCATGGGGAGGAAGCGTGGGCCTGTCCCGCCGCTTCCGTTCCGGTCAAAGGCACCGCCGGGGCGGGGGATACCATGCTGGCGGCCCTGGCCCTGGCCATCGAACGCGGGCTGACAACCGGGGAAACCCTGCGCTATGCCGCCGCCGCCGCGGGAGCCTCCGTCATGCGTCCCGGCACCCTGCTGTGCCGCTTGGAGGATGTGGAAAAGCTGCTTCCGGAGATAAAGGTGGAGAAGCTTGTTTAATAAAGGTAGGAAGTAGGAGGTAGGAGGTAGGAAGTTTATATTGTTAAAACTCAAAACCTGACCATGATGCTGTGTTCATTTGGCAGACTATATAAAACCTCCTACTTCCTACTTTCTACCTCCTACCTCCTGATATTCTTGTTCTTAATTTGTCCTTTCAGCCCAAAGCGCTTGCGCTGGGCTTTTTTTGTGACATATAATGACACAGGATTGGATACAAAATTGTGCCTACACGGGAGGATGAAGCAAATGCCCAATTATTCTTTGCCAGACGACGTGTTTATCCGGGCGGCGGAGCAGTTTCCCACGCCCTTTCATTTGTATGACGAAAGCGGCATCCGAAAGACCGCCCGCGCCCTGAACGCCGCTTTTTCCTGGGCGCTGGGGTTCAAGGAATATTTCGCGGTGAAGGCCCTGCCCAATCCCCGCATCCTAAATATTTTCAAGGAAGAAGGCTGCGGGGTGGACTGCTCCAGCGAGTGTGAACTGCTGCTGGCGGAAAAATCGGGCTTTTCCGGGGACGACATCATGTTCAGCGCCAACGCCATGCCGCCCTGCGAGTATGACCACGCCAGCGCCTTAGGGGCCATCATCAATTTAGACGATTTCAGCGATATTGACATCTTAGCCGCCCACGGCGGCATCCCGGAAACGGTGTGCGTGCGCTACAATCCCGGCGGGGAATTCCACTTGGGCAACGCCATCATGGGTTCCCCCGGCGATTCCAAGTACGGCTGGACGAAGGCCCAGCTGGCCGAGGGCTTGACGCGCCTTCACGCCATGGGAGCCAAGGGCTTCGGCCTGCACGCCTTCCTGGCCAGCAACACCACCGACAATTCCTATTATCCCAAGCTGGCGGGCATCCTGTTCGACTTAGGCGCGGAGATGGAAAAGATCTGCGGCATGCCCCTGCGCTTCATCAACCTGTCCGGCGGCGTGGGCATTCCCTATCGCCCGGAAGGACAGCCCGCGGATATCCGGGCCATCGGCGAGGGCGTGAAGCGGGAATACATCCGCGTGTTCGGCGACCCCGCTCAGGGCCGGGTGCGGATCAAAACGGAGCTGGGCCGCTTCATGACCGGCCCCCACGGCTGGCTGGTGACCCACGTGACCCACGAAAAGAAAATTTACAAGGATTATTTGGGGGTGGACGCCTGCGCATCCAACCTCATGCGGCCCGCCATGTACGGGGCCTATCACCACATCCATATCTGCGGAAAACGAAATGAACCGGCGGATCATTTATACGACGTGACCGGTTGCCTGTGCGAAAACAACGATAAATTCGCCATCGACCGGCTGTTGCCGAAAGCCGAAATCGGCGACCTCATGGTGATCCACGATACCGGCGCACACGGCTATGCCATGGGCTACCAGTACAACGGCCGCCTGCGCAGCGCCGAAATCCTGTATACCCGGGACGGCGATTTCCGCATGATCCGCCGGGCGGAAACGCCGGAAGATTATTTCGCCACTTTGCTGTAAATTCACTGGGGGAAACCGCTCTTTGTGGTCCGGGGCCTTCCGGCCCGGCCTCCGCTGAAAACCGGCCCAAGGGCAGGTTTTCCGGGCGCTACGGCCCCAAAGAGCAGTTTCCCCCAGACCCCCTTCCGAGAAGGACACAGGGGATTGAATTGAATGAAAATATAAAGCAGTTTTCCCCCTGTTGGGTAAGAGTAAATTATACCGCCGGACAGCGCCTCTGTTCCGGCGTTTTTTCGGCGGTTTTTGGTCGAAAATGCAAATTGCCAAAGCCGGGAAAGAATGGTATACTGGGAACGAACAGAACCTGACGGAAAGGGAAGGGTGTGCTTTGACAAAGAGGTATTTGGCGATTGATATCGGCGCTTCCTCGGGCCGCCACATCGTGGGCTGGCGGGAAGGAAACGAAATCAAAACCCAGGAGGTTTACCGCTTCCCCAACGGTGTGGAAAAGGCGGACGGACATCTGGTCTGGAACGTCGAAAGCCTGCTTTCTCACGTGGAAGCGGGCATTGACGCGGCTTTGAAGGCGTTTCCGCAGATCGAAAGCCTGTCCGTGGACACCTGGGGCGTGGACTATGTGCTGCTGGAGGGCGACAAGGAAATTCTGCCCTGCTACGCCTACCGGGACGGCCGCACGGAGGACGTGATCGAAAAGGCGCATAAAATCCTGCCCTTTTCGGAGCTTTACCGCCGCACGGGCATCCAGTTCCAGCCCTTCAACACCATTTATCAATTGTACGCCGACAAGTTGGCGGGACGGCTTATGCGGGCCACGGATTTCCTGCTCATGCCGGAATACCTGCTGTATAAGCTCTGCGGCGTGAAGAGCCACGAATACACCAACGCCACCACCGGCGGCATGGTGAACGCGGCGAAGAAGGAATACGACCCCGAAATCATCGCCGCCCTGGACCTGCCCCGGCGCTTGTTCCGGCCTCTTTCCCAGCCGGGAAAATACTTGGGGGATTACAAGGGCATCCGCTGCGTGCTGTGCGCCACCCACGATACGGCCAGCGCGGTGGAGGGCATTCCCATGGAGGACGGGGAAATCTACATTTCCTCCGGCACCTGGAGCCTGCTGGGCGTGAAATCCCCCGTGCCCATCACCACGGCGGAAAGCATGCAGGCCAATTACACCAACGAGGGAGGCGTGGGCTACATCCGCTATCTCAAAAACATCATGGGCATGTGGCTGGTGAACCGCCTGCGGGACGAGCTGTGCCCCGGCAAACCCTGGAACGAGATCACCGCTGAAGCGGCGGAAAAGCATTTCGACCACACTGTGGACGCCACCGATCCTTCCTTTATGGCTCCGAACAGCATGAAAGCGGCCTTCGACGCGGCCCTGCCCCATCCGCCCAAGTGCCCCATGGGCTATTTCCACTGTGCTTACCGCAGTTTAGCTTTGACTTACCAGAAAACCATTGCGGAATTGGAACGCGTTACCGGCAGAACCTACGGAATAATCTACATCGTGGGCGGCGGGGCCAAGAACAAGTACCTTAACCGCCTGACGGAGGAAGCCACCGGCAAGCAGGTGATCGCCCTGCCCATGGAGGCGACGGCGCTTGGCAACTTAAAAATTCAAATGGAGGCGGACGCATGAGTTACGAAGAAGCAAAAAAACGCTACGAGGCCCTGAATGTAAACGTGGAAGCGGCCATGGAAACCTTGAAAACGGTACCGGTTTCCCTGCACTGCTGGCAGGGGGACGACGTGCGCGGCTTTGACACCGATCCTAACAAGCCCCTGACCGGCGGCATCCAGACCACCGGCAACTATCTGGGCCGGGCGCGCACCCCGGAGGAGCTGATGGCGGACATCGACAAGGTGCTGAGCCTCATTCCCGGCAAGCCCAAGATGAACCTCCACGCCAGCTACGCCATTTTTGAGAAGGGCGAATGGGCGGATCGGGACAAGCTGGAACCCAGGCACTTCAAAAAATGGGTGGAATTCTGCAAGGAACGGGGCCTTGGCTGCGATTTCAACCCCACCTTCTTCTCCCATCCCAAGTGCGACCCGCTGACCCTGTCTTCGCCCAATGAAGAAACCCGGAAATTCTGGATCGAACACGGCAAAGCCTGCATCCGCATTTCCAACTATTTGGCGGAAGAATTGGGCGATATCTGCACCATGAACATCTGGACCGGCGACGGCTTCAAGGACGTGCCCGCCGACCGCATGGGGCCTCGCATGCGCTACCGGGAGAGCATCGACGAAATCCTGTCCGAGCCTTACGATTTCAATAAAGTCAAGCCCTGCGTGGAAAGCAAGGTCTTCGGCATCGGCGTGGAAGCCTACACCGTGGGCAGCGCGGAATTTACCCTGTCCTACGCCGCCATGAACCGGGAAAAGTGCATCCCCCTCATGGACAACGGCCACTATCACCCCACCGAGGTGGTTTCCGACAAAATCCCCGCCCTGCT
>JAFSNT010000205.1 GCA_017443295.1 Clostridia bacterium | reverse complement strand
TATAATCGGTTGCGGCCCGGAACACCTTTCAATACCAAGCGCGGAGGTGCTGCCCGATGGAAAAGAACACCTACATCCCAGCCGAACGGCAGAAGAAAATCATGGAATACATCGAAGCCAATACCAGCGCCCAAATCCATGAGCTGGCGGAAAAGTTTCATGTATCCGAAGCCACTGTACGCCGTGATTTAGACGATCTGGATCAGCAAGGGGCCCTGCGCCGCACCCATGGCGGCGCCATCAAGGTAGACCGCAGCACGTCATACGAATCCATGTACTCTGAAAAGATCAGCCTGCTGCTGGATGAAAAGCACCGCATCGCCGACGCGGCGGCCAAGCTGGTGCATCCCGGCGACACGGTGATGATCGATTCCGGCACCACCACCTTCTATATCGCCCAGGCGCTCTCCCACCACGAAAACATCACCATCATCACCAACGACCTGTACATCGCTTACCAAACGCCCCTGCACCCCTCCAGCACCCTGGTGGTCACCGGCGGCACCCGCCGCCAGGGCAGGCAGGAGCTGGTGGGCACCGTCACGGAAGGCTTTATCCGGGACACCCACGTGGACGTATCCTTCATCGGCGTGGACGGCATCGACCTGACCGGCGGCGCCACCAACGCCAACTTCGCCGAGGTGGGCGTGAAGCGCCTGATGCTGCGCAGCGCCGCCCGCGGCGTGATCGCGGCGGATCATACCAAGTTTGGCCGCGTGGCCCTGGCCCGCATCTGCGATTTGACCGACGCGGGCATGATCCTGACCGATTCCGGCCTGGAGGGCGAAATGCTGGCGCGGCTGAAAAAGTTAGGCGTGCAAATAGAGCTTGTGTAAACCGATCAACACGAACGCGGACCCGAAAATGCCGGGTCCGCGTTTTTCATTTTTTTATATATAAGGGATTGCGCGCAAAACGGCGTCAGACGCTTCTGTGCCTTCTGTTTCTGACCTTGTAGCGGTACATCCTTTCGTCCGCCTCGCTGATAGCGCTGTCCAGGCTGATTTGCCTGTAATCGGAAAACACGGCGCAGCCGATGCTGGCGGAAATGGTATACGGCTTGTCGGCGCGTTTGGACGCCTTTTCGATGGCCTCCAAAAACGCCCTGGCCCTGTCCGCCGCGTCCTCGCAGCTATATTTTCCGATGCCGATCAGGAAAAATTCGTCCCCGCCGCTGCGGACACAGATTTCCCTGCTTCGCATGACGGACGTCAGGGCCGCGCAAACGGTTTTGATCCCGAAATCGCCCTCGCCGTGGCCGAACGTGTCGTTCACATACTTTAGCCCGTCCATATCCACGACGCTGACGAACAGGGCCTCCCCTTCCCGGGCCTCGGAAAGCATGCGCCCGTACATTTCGTACATTCCCCGCCGGTTATAGGCCCCCGTCATGGAATCGCGCACCGAAAGGGTCTGCAATCGTTCCTTGGACCGCGTCATTTCCAGGGCGTTGTTCAGATATCTCAGCCAGTTCCGATAGACCACGTTGACCGCCGGATGCCTGCAAAGCTCCCTTTGCAGCACCGCGAAGCCCAAAAGCGCGCCGTCAAAATGCACCGGTGAAAAATAGCAGACGGAGGGCTTTTCGTCCGTTTCCGAAAGCTTGGGCAGCATCTCCGCCGTTGGGAAGGATACGGCGCTTTCCTCTCCGTAGAACATAGCGCCCCCCGCCCGGGAGCTGGCCACATACACCCGCATGGTTTCAGGATAGCCCTCATAGGTATCGTCGTCCATGTTCTTCCAGTTTTCTTTCAGACACAGATAAAAATTTCGGTAAGGCCGCAGCAGATCAACATAATCGTATATATTGCGGAAGCATTCCTCCGATGATTTGGAAGCGGTAAAGCCCTCCATGACGTAGCTTTCCATAAAGAGGCCCAGTCCTACCCGTTCATTCAGCTCCTCGTCCGCCTGGTTATAGCTGCTGATATACAGGGAGTCCCGGAATCGCTTCATGGCATACACCGGGTCCGTCCGGCAGCCGCAGCTCGCGCCCGCGTGGAACCGCGTGGAAACGTCGCGCCGGAAGGGAATCAGCTCCGCCCCCGGTTCCATGAGGCCGCGCAAATAATCCACCGCGTTGGCGCCCATTTCCAGCACGGCCGGTTCATAGGAAGCGATGGTCGTCGGGTTGATGGCTCCTTCATCCGAAAAATCAAAACCGATCACCAGCACATCCTCCGGAACGCGGATCCCCATTTTGATCAGCCGATCCACCAGCGCCATGGCCATTGTGTCGCTGGCGCATATGACCGCGTCGGGGCGCGGGATCTCATCGGCGGCGATCCTTCTCGCCAGCGCGTCCCCGCTGAAATAGTAAAAATCGCCGTACACGATATGCTCCGGCAATACGTCCAGCCCGTGCTTCCTGATCTCGTCCAGATACAGCGCAAGCCGCGCCTCCGCGATTTCGCTTCCCTGATTGCCGGTGAGGACGCATATCCTTTTTCTGCCGTGTACCTCGATGGCATGGCGGCACTGCTCCCGGAGCGCTTCTTCATCGTTGCTCCGGATCAGCCGGACGCCTTCAAGCGGAAGCTCAAGCGAACACTTGGGCAGCTTTTCGCAGCGGGAAAGCCGCAGAAGCAGCCTTTTGAGGATCTGATTGTCCTGATCTCCCATGAGCGAAACGCTGTCCAGGATCACGCCGTCCAGCCTGTCCAAATTCGCCAGTTCAAAAATGTTTGCCTCCCCGCGCACGTAATCGCGATGCAGAAAGGAAAAATGAACGCTGGAAGCGAACACGCGCAGATCATAATCATATTTTTCACATTGCCCCATGACGCCTTCCAGGATCCTTCTTACATGCGTGGTTTCCGGATATGCGGTAAACAATCCGATTCTTTTGCGTCCTCCCATCCTTTCCACCTCCGGGATCGTATTGTTCAGGTTTTATCCGTTTGCCGTCATTTTATCATATTTCCAGGCTGATCACAATACATTCTGTCGATCCGCGTGAAAGCCGCCTGACACCAGACAAACAAAGCGGCAAAGGCAGCATCGAAATTATATCCGTCCGGCAGCTCCGCAAACATCAAGACCAGGCGATCCGCCGGCGGAACCGCCTCCTGCAGCTCCCGTTTGGTGAGAACAAAGCGGCCGGTCTCCAAATAATGCAGATTCTGTATGAGGAAAAATGCGTTCTTGCAAGTGTCCCGAAGCTTTCTGACATTTTTGTCCCTGTCCGCGTGAATATAACGGTGGCAGATTTCGTGATACAGATTCCCTAAGCTGAACTTGACGTAATTGATCTCGTCTTCCCGCGTCGCGGAGGGAAGATAATCCGTCAATACGCCGAACAGATCCTTCGTCGTATGGCGCAGCTGGCAGACCTCCAGGGGATTCCAGCGCTGCATTTCCTCTTTTCCGCAGATGAAGCCGCAGGATTTCTCATAGAAGCCGATGTTTTGCAGGATCTCCCGGTATAGCTTCATATCCTCCACGGAAAACCGGTCCAGGATCACCATCACGTCGATATCGCTGCCCTCGTGGGCTTCTCCGCGCAGATAACTGCCCTGCAAGCCGACATACTTCAGGCGCTCCCCGAAGGACGCCTGACAGCGCGAAATCAAATCTTTCAGATAGCTATTCAGTTCAAACATGGCCGCTCCTTTCCTGAAATAAAGAAATAATCCGAACCCGTCTTCCATTTTGAAGCTCCGGTTCGGATTATATTGGTTTGGTGCGCCATCAGGGACTCGAACCCGGGACACCCTGATTAAGAGTCAGGTGCTCTACCAACTGAGCTAATGGCGCATATGAGGGAGAGCTTTTGGCAGCTCCCCTTCTTAGCTGGAGCGGGTGATGGGAATCGAAC
>JAFSNT010000204.1 GCA_017443295.1 Clostridia bacterium | reverse complement strand
ATTTTTCTTCGGCCAGGGCTTCCCGGGCCGTTTTATTTTGGGCTTCGGGTCTGCGGCGCAGGAACTGCCGGTACAGATAGCGCACCCGCTCCCGCCCATTCAGGCTTTCCCATTTTTCCGGCTTTTCCCGGCGGAACACGCCGCGCACCTGATCCCGGATGGTTTGGGTGCGCTCGTCCCAGTTCACGGTGCTTTCCGTTTCGTCCACGTAGTCCTCCCCCGCGTCGGCGGCGTAGCGGCGCAGGGAGGCCAGCAAGCGCTGAAGCAGCCTTTTGCAGCCCTTCGCCAGCGCCCGAACGGCGAAGAAAGCGAGAACGAGTACGATGAGCAGGGCGGCGGCCTGGAACACCTTTTCAAAGAACAGGGCCAGGGCGCTGGGTTCCGTCGCCTCCTCCGCGCCGAACATATCGCCCATATCCCCGCCGGCGCCGCCGCCCATGCCGCCCTGGGCGGGCAGCAGCTTCATGAGAAACGCCGCCACGGCGGCAATAGCGTTTTTCGTAAAGTCCCACGCCGTTTCCACCCATACCGCCAGCTGCTTCCAGGAAGCGGCGGCCAGGGCGAAAAGGAAGAACGCCGCCGCCAGCACCGTATTCCTTCGGCGGACGGCGGCGGGAGCTTTCCCCGCGCCGTGCATGCCGTCGGAAAGGCCGTGGCGGTTTTGGCACAGCACGTACAAAAACATGTAAACGGCGAAGCATGGCAGCAAAAAGGGCAGCGCGCCCGAAAACACGGGCCAGCCCGACGCGGCCTGGGCAAAGAGGTGCAGGATCACGCCGCCTAACCACATCCCGATGGGCCATTCGTCCCAAACGGGCCTTTTCCAGGCGGGGGGCAGCAAAAGCAGCGCCGCCACGCATGGCACGATCAGCAGCAGCCTGCGGGGATCAAGAAGCCATTGGAACAAAAAGCCCCAGGCCAAAAACAGGGCGCAGCCCAGCAGGGCAAAGGGCAGCCGGCCCTTCATGGGCAGCAGATACCCGACGCACGCCCACGCCCAGGTTAAAAAAGGCAGCAGCAGCCACAGCAGCGGCGCGTCGGAGGCAAGGAAACGCCCCGTCAGAATCCACAGGGGCATGCCGCCCAGAACCAGACAGAGGGCGGCCAGCATTTTCATGGGCAGAACCCGAAGCCTGTCCTTCACGCGGCATTCCCCTCCTTTTCCAGGCGGTACACCGTGACCGTGTTGCCGTGAAAACGCAGCTGATTGATCTTTTCCGCCATGCTCTCGCTTTCGTAGGCGGACAGGAGCAGGATATCCGTCCCCCGCAGGAAGGAAAGATCGTCTAAGAAGGAAAGGAAATTGCGGCAGCGCAGGATTTTGAGCCTTGCGAAGGCGGAGAGCAATTCTTCTTCCCGGGCGTTGTAGCGCTCCGGCGGGTCGATAGCCGGGGTTTCCCCGTCGTCTAAGGGCATATTGGCGGCAAAGCCCGCCGCCACCCCCGCCCGCAGCACCCGCACGCAGACGGTGGCGGCGATGGAAATGGCCCGCTCGATGACCGCCTGCTCGTAATCCATCAGTTCGCCCCATTGGTTTTCCGTCATCTGGGCGTTGATGACCACCAGCAGCTTTGTATCAGCGGTGTAATCGTGGGTCTTCACCTGCAAGGAACCCATGCGGGCGGTGGCGGGCCAGTGAATGTCCCGCACCGCGTCCCCCGATTGATAACCCCGGATACCGTTCACCAGGAAGGGATCGGACACCAAATGACGGCGCACGATCAAATCCCCCTGCAAACGGGACACCGGCAGGGGCAGGTCTTCTTCCTGAAGCAATCGGGGATACACCAAAATGCGGGCCGGGGTATACAACTCCGTCCCCTCCCCGCCGATGCCCAGCAAATCCCCCACGGTCAGGCTCACGTTGCCCGCGTCGAAGGCCCCCCGGTGGGCCAAACGCACCTTATGCCGCCGGGTGATCTGCTGGAAGGGCCGCAGGGTGAAAATACTGCGGTGATACCTTTCGCCCCGAACGGACAGGTTGTCCTGCCTGCCGAAGCGCAGGTGGGGCGAAATGCGGCTTTCCGCCCGCAGCCAGGGCACGAAAAAGGGCCGGTCGTTGCGGATCACCTCGATCAGCTCCGCGTCCTCCCCCTCAAAGGCCGTGGGCCGGGAAAAACGCCGCTGGTAGGAAAGGCCCTTGAGGCCAAAGCGTACCAAAATGAAGCGCTGCAGCAGCCCGAAAACCAGAAGGGCCAGCGCCAATACCCATCCGTTCATTTGACTTCCTCTGTGGGGGCGGGCACCTTGTCCAGGATCTCCCGGATAAAGGCCTCGTTCTCCCCCGCCTTGCCGTACAGGCCCCGCAGGATCACCCGGTGGGACATGACCGGCACGGCCAGGGCCTTCACGTCGTCGGGGATTACATAGGCCCGGCCCCGCACGGCGGCATAGGCCTGGCTGACCCGGAGCAGCGCCAGCATGCCCCGGGGCGATACGCCGAGTATGGTCCTGTCCCCGTTCCGGGTTTCCTCGCACAGGGCGGCGATGTACCGCATGATCGGCGCGGACACCTCGCACGTGTTGAACAGCGCCTGAGCCTGAATCAATTCTTCCTTTTCCGCCACGGGCTGCAAATCGGCAAGCGGCGCGCTGCGGATGAAGCGCTCCATGATGCGAAGGGCTTCCTCCCCTTCCGGGTAGCCCATGGACAGCTTGATCAGAAAACGGTCCAGCTGCGCTTCCGGCAGGGGGAAGGTGCCCTGGGTTTCCACCGGGTTCTGGGTGGCGATCACGAAAAAGGGCGTATCCAGGGGCCGGGTGACGCCGCCCTCCGTTACCTGCTTTTCCTCCATGCATTCCAGCAGGGCGGACTGGGTGCGGGGCGTGGCCCGGTTGATTTCATCGGCCAACAGGATGTTGGTGAACACCGGGCCGGGAACGAAATGAAATTCCCCCTTGGCGGGCTGATATACGCTCATGCCCGTCACGTCGGCGGGCAGAAGATCGGGGGTAAACTGCAAACGCGAAAAATCGCATCGCAAAGACCGGGCCAGGCTCCGGGCCAGCACCGTTTTGCCGGTGCCCGGCACGTCCTCCAGCAGGATATGGCCCCCCGCGATCACGGCGGACAAAATCAGGTCGATCTTTTCCCCTTTCCCCACGATCACCTTTTCCACGTTTTCCCGAATCCTCCGGGCCAGGCCCGCGATATCGCCGTACTCCATTTGTATCACCTTCAAAAATTAATCTTTTAGGAAAAGTATACCATTTTTCTCCGCTTCACGCAAGCATGAGGAAAGGAATATCCCTTATCGGCTTTCTCCAAAGAGCGTTTTCCCCCCAACAATACCCAAGTACTCAACTGATGCGCATTTTTGCGCGGAAATGGTCAAAACGGGGCGGCAGGCTTTACTTTCCCGTTCTTTTTTGATATGCTAAGGGTGCGTCCTTTTTGGATGAAAAAGGGAGGGGTGCGCATGAACATCGGCATCCGGCTGCACGATACGGCCGAAGGCACGCTGGCCCAGCGCTTAAGCTATGCCAAAGCCCAGGGCTTTTCCTGCGCGCATCTTGCGCTGAGCAAGGCGCTGAAGGGCTTTTCCATGAACGACGCGCCCGCGCTGCTGACGGAAGAGCTGGCCGAAAGCGTGAAGCGGGACTTTGCGGAAAAGCAAATGGACTGCGCGGTGCTGGGCTGCTACCTGACGCTGACCCAGCCCGACGAAGAGGCGCTGCAAAAGACCCAGGCCATCTATAAGGCGCACCTGACCTTCAGCCGCCTGATGAAGGCCGGGGTGGTGGGCACGGAAACGCCCGCGCCCAAGGGCATGGACCCCCATTCCGAGGAAGCGTTTCAGCTGTTCATCCGGTGCTTAAAACCCCTGGTGCGCTGGGCGGAGGAGCAAAACGCCATTCTCGCCATCGAACCGGTGTGCGACCACATCGTGTCCACCCCGGAAAAGGCGGAAAAGATGCTGACCCTTGTGCCCTCCGATCACCTGCGGATCATCTTAGACAGCGTGAACCTGCTGTCCGCGGAGGCGGCGAAGAACCCGGACGCCCTGATCGCGGAGGCCATCCGGCGCTTGGGCGACAAGGTGAGCGTGCTGCACATGAAGGACTACCGGCCCATTCAGCCCGGCGACATGCGCGCCCAGTCCGTCGCCTGCGGCCAGGGCATTATGAACTATGACCGGCTGCTGACGTTTGCCAAAGAAAAAAATCTTCCCATGACCCTGGAGGACACCGTGCCCGAAAACGCCCAGAGCGCCCGTGAGTATCTTGAAAAAATCGCGCAATCACTTTAACATATACAGAAATGGGGTATCAATCATGAACCGCGAAGAAGCACGCAAGCGCGCCAAGGCGCTGGTTGACCAGATGACCATGGAAGAAGCCGCTTCCCAACTGAGCTATCAGGCTCCCGCCATCGAACGCTTGGGCGTGCCCGCATACAACTGGTGGAACGAAGCGCTGCACGGTGTGGCCCGCGCGGGCATGGCCACCATGTTCCCCCAGGCCGTCGGCATGGCCGCCACCTTCGATACCGGGCTGGTGGAGGAATTGGGCGACGTGGCTTCCACCGAAGGCCGCGCCAAGTACAACGCCGCTTCCCGCCACGGCGACCGGGACATTTACAAGGGCCTCACCTTCTGGAGCCCCAACAT
>JAFSNT010000203.1 GCA_017443295.1 Clostridia bacterium | reverse complement strand
GTACAGCATGGGCAGCGCCTCCTGGGCGACGCGCTCATATTCCTGGCGATCAGCCATCCAAAGTAACTCCCTTCAAAAACAATGTGCAGAATATTCTCACATCAATAAGACGGAGGAAAACCGGTTTCGTTTCATCCGCAAAGAAAAAATGCCCAGCCGGGGAATTTTTTTCCCGACCGGGCAATTGTTTTGTTTGTTGTTACAGCGCCTTTTTCACGCTCAGCTTTGCCTGCTTGCCGTTGATGTCGCAGTCCTGAGCGAACGCGCCCTCGGAGGCGGGTTCGTAGGAGACGGACACGGCCAGCACGCCCTTTTCGATCATGCCCTGGAAAGCGCGCATGGCGTCGATCACGTCCCCGTCGCCCTGGGCGGTGACGGCGATGCGGTCGGTCACGTCGAAGCCCGCGTCCTTGCGCATGTTCTGCAGCTTGCTCACCACTTCGCGGGCGTAGCCCTCCTGGATGAGGGCGGGGGTGAGGGTGGTGTCCAGCACCACGGTCAGCTTGCCGTCCACCTGGGAGGTGAAGCCCTCCTTCTTGATGGCCTCCACCAGCACGTCTTCCTTGTTCAGGATGATGTCGGTGTCGTCCATGCGCAGGGTGACGGTCTCCCCCCGGTCGAAGGCGGCCACCACTTCGCCGCCATTGAGCTTTTGCAGCTCGCCGCGCATCCGGCCCAAGAACCGGCCGTAATTCTTTTTCAGGGTCATGAAGTTGGGCTTTAAGTCATAATTGACGAATTCGCCCGCGTCGTCGATGAACTTCACGTTCTTCACGTTGAGTTCATTCTCCACCAGGCCCTGATAGGCTGCCCCGAAGTCCGCGCCCGACACGTAGAGCATGTTCAGGGGCTGGCGCACCTTCATGTTGGAAAGCTGGCGGCAGGAACGGCCCAGCTGCACCACCGTTTCCACGGCGGCCATCTGGCGCTCCGCTTCCGCGTCGATCCATTTTTCCTCGCACACCGGGAAATCGCACAGATGCACGGATTCGGGGGCGTCCGGGTTCACGGTGCGCACCATGTTCTGGTAGATTTCCTCCGCCATGAAGGGCATGTAGGGCGCGATCAGGCGGGTCAGCTTCTCCAGCACGGTGTACAGGGTCATGAACGCGGCTTCCTTGTCGCCCGCCATGCCCTTGCCCCAGAACCGTTCGCGGCCCAAACGCACGTACCAGTTGGACAGCTCGTCCACGAAATCGCTGATCTTGCGGGTGGATTCTGTGATGCGGTAGGCGGACAGGTCCTCGTCCACGCCCTTGACGACGGTGTTCAGGCGGCTCAGCACCCACTTGTCCATGAGGGTGAGGGCGCACTTTTCCAGGTCGTGTTTGGTGGGGGCGAAATTGTCGATGTCGGCGTACAGGATATAGAAGGAATAGGTGTTCCATAGGGTACTCATGAACCGGCGGGGGCCTTCGTTCAGCGCGTCCTCATGGAAGCGGCAGGGCAGCCAGGGGGCGGAGGCGGAATAGAAGAACCAGCGGATGGCGTCGGCGCCCTGCTTTTCCAGCACCACCTTGGGGTCCACCACGTTGCCCAGATGCTTGCTCATCTTGCGGCCGTCCTTGTCCTGCACGTGGCCCAGCACCACGCAGTTTTCAAAGGGCGCGCGGCCGAAGATCAGGGTGGAGATGGCGATCAGGGTATAGAACCAGCCGCGGGTCTGGTCGATGGCCTCGGAGATGAAGTTGGCTGGGTAGCGCTTTTCAAAGATGTCCTTGTTCTCGAAGGGATAGTGCCACTGGGCGAAGGGCATGGAGCCGGAATCGTACCAGCAGTCGATGACCTCCTTGGTGCGGGTCATGGGCTTGCCGCAGCAGGGGCACTTGATTTTTACCTCGTCGATGTAGGGCCGGTGCAGCTCGGGCAGGTTCACTTCACCAATAGCCATATCCAGCAGCTCCTGCTTGCTGCCGATCACGTGCATGTGGCCTTCTTCGCACAGCCAGATGGGAAGCGGCGTGCCCCAGTAGCGCTCGCGGGACAGGCCCCAGTCCACCACGTTCTCCAGGAAGTTCCCCATGCGGCCTTCCTTGATGTTGTCCGGGTACCAGTTCACGCTGCGGTTGTTGGCTACCAACTCGTCCCGCAGGGCGGTCATTTTGATGAACCAGGTGGGGCGGGCGTAGTACATGAGGGGGGTGTCGCAGCGCCAGCAGAAGGGATAATCGTGGGCGAAGGGCACGGCGGCGAACAGCAGGCCCCGTTCCTTCAGATCCTTTAAGATCATGGGGTCGGCGTCCTTGATGAAGGTGCCCGCCCAGGCGGTTTCGGCGATGAACTTGCCCTGGGTGTCCACTAAATTCACGAAGGGCAGGCCGTTTTCCCGGCACACCCGGTTGTCGTCCTCGCCGTAAGCGGGGGCGATATGCACGATGCCGGTGCCGTCCTCCATGGTCACGTAATCGTCGCTGACCACGAACCAGGCTTTCTTGTCCGGCTCCGTAAAGCGGTAAAGCGGCACGTACTCGGTGCCCACCAGCTCGGAACCGGGCATTTCGGCGATGATCTCCGGTTCCTTGCCCTCCAGTACCTTTTCCACCAGGGCTTTCGCCATGATATAAGTCACATGCTCGTTGGTCTTCACCCGGCAATAGGTTTCATGGGCGTTGACGCACAGGGCCAGGTTGGAAGGCAGGGTCCAGGGCGTGGTGGTCCAGGCCAGGAGGTACACGTTTTCTTCGCCCACCACCGGGAAGCGCACGAAGGCGGACTTTTCCTTCACGTTCTTGTAGCCCTGGGCCACTTCGTGACTGGACAGGGCGGTGCCGCAGCGGGGGCAGTAGGGCACGATTTTATGGCCCTTGTAGATCAGGCCCTTTTCCGCAATGGTTTTGAGGCTCCACCATTCGGATTCGATATAATCGTCGTGGTAGGTCACGTAGGGATGTTCCATGTCCACCCAGTAGCCTACCCGGTCGCTCATTTCTTCCCATTCGTGCAGGTACTTCCACACGCTTTCCTTGCACTGCTGGATGAAGGGCTCGATGCCGTACTGTTCGATCTGGGGCTTGCCGTCCAGGCCGAGCTTCTTTTCCACTTCCAGCTCCACCGGCAGGCCGTGGGTGTCCCAGCCCGCCTTGCGCAGCACGTTCTTCCCCTTCATGGTGTAATACCGGGGGATCAAGTCTTTGATGGCGCGGGTTTCCACGTGGCCGATGTGGGGTTTGCCGTTGGCCGTGGGCGGGCCGTCGAAGAAGGTGAAGGTGTCCTTCGCGTTGTCCCGGGCATGGAAGGACTTTTTCACGATGTCGTTTTCCTTCCAGAAACGAATGGTTTCCAGCTCCCGTGCGGCGAAATTCATGTCGGCGGTTACTTTTTTGTACAAATTCTTTCCCTCCTTATCCTAAAGAAAAAATCCATCCCAATAAGATTGGGACGGATTGATTGCTTCATATCCGCGGTACCACCCAACTTGACGGTTTCCCGTCCAGCTCGCGCGTCCTGTATCGGGGACGAAACGCCGATTCTTCAACCGGAGGCTCCCAGGTGATCCGGCACGCGGCCCCCCTTACCGGCTTGCACCAAACGCCGGCTCTCTGCAAGAGGGATTCGCGGCCCGTCCTGTTCATTGCCCGAATGGATGTATTATAACGGAATCAGGCGGTTTTGTAAAGCCCTGATTTTTCCGCCCTTTTCATCCAAACCAGCCCCAGTGCGATATAGGCCGCCATGACCAGGGCGAACGCGCCGTACAGCAGGGTGTCCGAAACGGGGGAACGGTCCAGGGCAAATTCCAGGCCGATCACCGCCCCGGCCATGAGCGCCGTCGCGCCTAAGGCCAAAAAGAACCGCCGGATTTTTACCGCGCAATACAGCAGGGCGGGCAGGGCGATGCACAGGGCGAACACCTGCTCGGCGTGTACGAAGCCCCACATCATATGGCCGTCCCGCCGCAGGCTTTCCAGCAGGATCATCACGCTGCCGTACAGGAAAGCGGAGCGAATGAAGTCCTTCCGCAGGATCAGCAGGATGAAGATGGCGACGGCCATGATCCGCGCGGTATCCAGCCGCCAGGAATCTCCGATCAGCACCGTCAGCGCCTCCGCTTCCGGCCCGTAACCGGCCCCGATGACCCCTTCGCTGAGGCGTGCCAGCCCGGCAAAGACCAGCAGGCCGGGGGTCAGGCCGTTCAGGGTCTGCCTGACGCTGACCTTGCGGCATTTCGCGGCGATCACGCCGCCCAAGGCGGCAAAGGCCAGCGCTCCGGACAGGGACAGCCCCCCTTCCCAAACGCGCGGCAGGGCTTCGGGGGCCTGCACGTCCAGCAGATAGAATTTGAAATTTGCGGCGCAGTATACGAACCGCGCCCCAAAGAGGCCCAGGGGCACGGCCAGCGCCGCCGCCGCGAACAGGGTAAACCAATCTTTCTTTTCTTCTTTTTTTTGCAGCTTGACCAGAAACACGCCGCCAACGGCCACGGCGGCGGCAATGGCAAAGAACAGCCCGTATTTGGAAAAAGCGGGGGCGGAGGATTCCGACTCGCTCGCTTCTTCCGCCGCGCCGCCCAGCAGCATGCGCATCAATTGGGCTTCCGGGCTGTCGTCTGCCTGGGCGTCCTTCCGGGCCTTTTGCTTATAATAATAGGTCGTCCGCTCCGGCGTAAGGGAGCAGTGTGTACACAAAAAAGGCATGGCCGCCAGCGCCGCCAGCAAAAGCACGGCCAGGAAAGCCGCCGCGAATCTGCGCAAGAAAAAACCTCCTTTGGACATCCCGTCACATTCCGCCGTCGGGCACGGCGGTGCAGACGTAAACGATGTCGCTCAATTCCCGTTCCGAATTCCGGAGGTTGGAATCATAGTATTTCCTGTGGAACATCATCACGCAGGTATTCCCGCCGTCCAAGCAGTAGGCGGTCTGAACGCCTAAGCTCGCCACGAATTCTCCCAGCTGGTCTGTGGTCACGCCTTTGGAAACGGCGTTTCGCCCCTCGGCCTCCACGAACACATATTCCAGGGGACCCGCCTGGGCGATGACCATGCGGGGGGCGCGGATGGCGCTGTCGAACAGCCCGTTGACGCGCCCGTCCTCCCGCACCCTGTAACGTTCGGACAGGGGCACGGCCTGCCCGTCCATCACGATGACCGGGCCGAAGGTAAAGGCGTTGATGATTTTATGCCCCGAATTGGTGAACGCTAAAATCTCCTGGGCCTGATCGTCGCCGCCCATGAACACGTGCAGGTCGCCCGCCTCGTCGATCACCAGCACGTCCTTCCTGGGGTCCAGGGAATAGCGGAAGGGGATGGTCTGGCGGATGACCAGACCCCCGTTCGTGCGCTGGGTATAAAACTCGCCGTTGATGGCTACCACCGCGTTCTTGGCGCGGCTCATCCTGCTGGCCAGATCGGTTTTCGTTTCGTTGGGTTCCCCGGCCACGGCGGTGCGAAGCTGCGTGGGACTGGCGACCTTGATCCAGGCGATGTCGTAGCGAATGCCGTCGATATCCCGCTTTTCCATGCGGACGGAAAGGCTTTCGTCCTCATAGGTGGTATCGGTATAATTGCTTTCCAGGGGCTTGTAGCCGCCGGAAAAATCAATGGGCAGTTCGTACTTTTTTTCCTCGGCCAGGACGGGGGCGGTCAGGCACAGGCAAAGCAGCAACAGCAGCAGTTTTTTCATTCGCGTCTCCTTAGTAAGCGCCGTCAGCCTTTTCCACAGGATTCAGGGGCTGATCGGAAAGCGTGCCGTTTTCCAGGCGCGCCTTGGCTTCCTCCATGATCTTCACCGTGGCGCTCACGCCGCAGCGAGTGGCCCCGGCGAGACGGCAGGCCAGCACCATATCCAGGGTGCGGATGCCGCCGGAGGCTTTCACGCTGACCTTTTCGGACACGGCGGCCCGCATGAGCTTCACGTCCGCCACCGTGGCCCCGGAAGAACCGTAGCCGGTGGAGGTCTTCACGAAATCTGCCCCCGCCGCTTCGGACAGGCGGCAGGCGGCTTTCTTCTGTTCGTCGTTCAGATAGCAGGTTTCCAGAATGACTTTCAGCAGGGCGTTCCGGGCGTGGGCGGCCTTCGCCAGAGCGGCGATTTCATCCTGCACATAGGCTTCTTCGCCATGGAGCATCCGGCCGATGTTCAGCACCATGTCCAGCTCCTGGCAGCCGTCGTCCAGGGCGCGTTCCGCCTCGAACACCTTGACGGCGGTA
Source organism: Clostridia bacterium (assembly GCA_017443295.1). GTDB lineage: Bacteria > Bacillota > Clostridia > Christensenellales > Aristaeellaceae > RUG563. The sequence goes on along the minus strand of JAFSNT010000203.1, from coordinate 7,957 downwards.
TGATGGGCCCCGTGGGGGAAGCCGATCACCGTGCAGGGCTTCACGTCGCTGCCGTTGAGGAGCTTTACCACCAGGGGCATATCACCGGGACGGGCGCATACGGTGGCGGTATCGTATTGCAGGGCGATATCGCAGCCCTTGCGGATATCGTCTTCCGTCAGGAAGGGCTGCAGGGTGGAATGATCCAGGGTTTTTGCGATGTCGCGCAGGGTAATGGCCATTTTCATTCCTCTCCTTACTTTTGCACTTTTCCTTTGCAGTACTTGTTCACGTAATCCGCCGCCAGCTCAAATTCCCCGGCGGGGAGCCGCAGCGCCATGGGGGCGCAGTGGGGCGTATGATACAGCAGAATGGTGGAGGAGGCGGGGCGGAGCTGCACGGAAACCACGTCCTGCCACAGCATGTGGCGTTCCTGGCTCAGGTGCATCACGGAGCCGTCCTGCTGGGGGATATCCTTGCTGGGATCGGCGCTTTGAAGCCGCGCCCAGCTTTTCCATTTTTCGGGGCCGTGCCAGGTGTGCTGGTGCGCGCCCTGGGAATCCAGGGTGAACACGTTGGTTTCCCTGCCCTGCAAAAGCAGGAACAGGAACACGATCACCAGCCCCAGCGCCGCCACGGCCAGCGTGACCCGAATCACGGCGCTTTGCCACAGGAGCGCCACCCTGGACGGGCCTGCGAACGCGGCCTCCAGCCCAAACACCGCCCCCAGCACCAGGGCCGCCGCCCCGAAAAGCGCCAGGGCGGAGGTGCGCCAGGCGCGGCTGTCCGCCAGCGGGACGGTAAGGATGCTCCATTTGTCCCGCTGGAGGGCTGCCGTGGCGCGCTTGCCGCACCCGGTACACACGTCGCCCGGGCTTTCCATGTGGCAGCGCTTACAGTAGGAATAAATCATTCAATCAGGCTCTTTCCGGTCATTTCCTTAGGTACTTCCACGCCCATGCAGGTGAGCATGGTGGGGGCGATGTCCGCCAGGCGGCCGCCTTCCCGCAGCTTTTTGCCGATGAGCTTCTCATCACAGGCGATGAAGGGCACGGGGTTGGTGGAGTGGGCAGTGAAGGGTTCCTTCGTAATGGGGTCGATCATCTGGTCGGCGTTGCCGTGGTCGGCGGTGATAAAGGCACGGCCGCCTAACTTCAGGATCTCGCTGACCAGGGCGTACACGTCCTTGTCCACTTCCTTCACGGCTTCGATGGCGGCGGGAATGATGCCGGTGTGGCCCACCATGTCGCAGTTGGCGTAGTTCAGGATCATCACGTCGTACTTGCCGCTGTCGATCAGCTCCAGGGCCTTCTGCGTCACTTCGGGGGCGCTCATTTCGGGCTTCATATCGAAGGTGGCCACCTTGGGGGAGTCGATCAGGAAGCGTTCTTCGCCCGCGTTGGGGGCTTCCACGCCGCCGTTGAAGAAGAAGGTCACGTGGGCGTACTTCTGGGTTTCGGCGATGTGCGCCTGGGTCATGCCGAGCTTCGCCAGGTATTCACCCAAGGTGTTATCCAGGCTTTCGGGGGGATTGACCACCTTGAGGCCTGTGAACGTGGCGTCGTACTGGGTCATGGACACGAACTGCACGGGGATGAAGCCCTTCTTGCGCTCGAAGCCCTTGAAATCGGGCATGATAAAGGCGCGGGTCATCTGCCGGGCGCGGTCGGGGCGGAAGTTGAAGAAGATCATGCTGTCGCCCGGTTCCACGGTGGTCAGGGGTTTGCCGTCCTTTTCGATCACGGTGGGGATCATGAATTCGTCGGTCTTGCCGTTGTCGTAGCTGTGCTGCACGGCGTCCACGGGGTCGGTTTCCCGGATGCCCTCGCCCAGCACGATGGCGTCGTAGCCCTTTTCCACCCGGTCCCAGATGTTGTCGCGGTCCATGCCCCAGAAGCGGCCCTGGATGGACGCCACCTGGCCCACGCCGATTTCCTTCATTTTAGCGACCAATTGCCGCATATACTCAATGGCGGAGGTGGGCGGCACGTCACGGCCGTCTAAATAGCAATGCACGAAAACCTTTTTCAGGCCCCGCTTCTTCGCCATTTCCAGCAGGGCGTAGAGATGCGTGTTGTGGCTGTGTACGCCGCCGTCGGAAAGCAGGCCCATCATGTGCAGGGCGCCGCCGTTTTCCTTCACGCTGTCCATGGCCCACACCAGCGGTTCCTTCTCAAAAAACACGCCATCCTGAATGTCCTTGGTGATGCGGGTCAGCTCCTGATACACGATGCGCCCCGCGCCCATGTTCAGGTGGCCCACTTCGCTGTTGCCCATCTGGCCGTCCGGCAGGCCCACGTCCATGCCGCTGGCACCCAACTGGGTGTGGGGAAATTTCGCCGCCAGCTCGTCCAAATGCGGGGTGCCCGCCATGTAAATCGCGTTGCCTTCATGATTGGGATTGATGCCGAAACCGTCCATGATGATCAAAGCCGTCATCTGTTTGCTCATTTTCTTCGTCTCCTTTGCGCTTGATCCTGTCCGCGCCCTCTTTGAACGCCGTTTCTATTATAATAGAAATTCACGCAACCTTCAAGTGTTTTCCAACGGTTCCTTATGAATATTGGGTTCCCCTGGGGGCTCCGCGCCCCCAACGGCTCTTCGACAAATCCCAATCTGTAATTCACGCATAAACCCCGGCAAAAATCCAATTTTCCGCGTTCCGTGCAAATTTTTTTCTTGCCCCCGGAAAACAGTTATGTTATAATTTTTTTGAGTTGAGCAGCCTTCCCTTTACGCACGAACCGAACGGTAGGCATACCAAACGCTTATTGAAGAAGGAAGGAATGAAAAAGATGGAGAAGACTGAAAAAAAGGTTAAAAGAATCGGCGTTTTGACCAGCGGCGGCGACGCGCCGGGCATGAACGCTGCAGTCCGCGCCGTGGCGCGCACCGCTCTGGCCAACGGCATTGAGTGCATTGGCATCCGCCGCGGCTGGCAGGGCCTGATCAACTGCGATTTCGTGCAGCTCACCCGTGCCAGCGTGGGCCATCTGCTGTCCCGGGGCGGCACCGTGCTGTACACCGCCCGCAGCGAAGAATTCATGACCAAGGAAGGCCGCCTGAAGGCGGTGAGCACCTGCAAAATGCTGGGCCTGGACGGCATCGTGGCCATCGGCGGCGACGGTACCTTCCGCGGCGCGCTGGAGCTTTCCCGCTTAGGCGTGCCCGTAGTGGGCGTGCCCGCCACCATCGACAACGACGTGGGCTGCACCAACTATACCATCGGCTTTGACTCCGCCTGCAACACCGCCATCGAATGCATCGACAAGCTGCGCGACACCATGCAGAGCCACGAGCGCTGCTCCGTGGTGGAGGTCATGGGCCGCAACGCGGGCTTCCTGGCCCTGTACGTGGGCACCGCCGTGGGCGCCACCGCCGTGCTGGTGCCGGAACACGCGGAAGACTTTGAAAAGAACGTGATCGAGCGCATCCGGGGCGCCAAGCTGGCGGGCTACACCCACTTCATGGTGGTTGTGGCCGAAGGCGCGGGCCACGCCACCGACGTGGGCAAGCGCATCCAGGAAGCCCTGGGCATCAAGCCCACCATCACCGTCATCGGCCATATCCAGCGCGGCGGCGCGCCCACCGGACGCGACCGTGAAACCGCCACCCGCATGGGCTACCACGCCGTCATGTCTTTCCTGGAGGGCCGGGGCGACTGCGTGATCGGCACCCAGGAGGGCGGCATCGTGGAAATCCCCATCGAGGAAGCCCTCACCATGAAAAAGCATTTGCAGATGGACCGCTACAAGATCATGGAAATCATGCAGTTCGGCGGCCACGAATCCTAAACGGCACAAGCGCGGCCAATTTGCCCGCCCGGGGCCTTCACGGCGCCCTGGGGTTTATCAAAAGCATGACGCGCCTTCGGACACGTTTCCGAAGGCGCTTTCCTTATGCCGAAAAAATCCCCCTATCGCCGGGGCGACAGGGGGACGGGGTTCGGTTTTTGGTTTTGCCGTGGCGGTTGACGAGGGAAATTATTCCTTTTTTTCTGCAGGCTTGTACTGTTCTTCTCCGGTCTCTACCCAAAGAATAAAATCGTTAATGGATTTTTCATCCCACCCTGCGGCCCGGAGTCCCAGAATGATTCGGGACGCCATAGGATAAAACCTCCTTTCCTTTTGACGATTTCATTATAGGGCTTTTATTGCGTGCTGTCAATAGCCTTGGAGGGCGTGGAAAAATCCCCCTATCGCCGGGGCGACAGGGGGACGGGGTTCGGTTTTTGTTTTGCTGTCGTGGTTGACGGGGATGATTCCGCGTAAGCTTCGCGGCGGGAGATCAGGATGCCGTAGGGACGGATATCATCCGCCCGCCATTGTCGGATGGCGCGAACGTCGGGGAAATTAGCAATCCCATCATGTTACGCGGGGCGGGCGGATATTATCCGCCCCTACATCGTATAACGGGATTATCGCCTTCGTTCATGCCGGTTTTTGTTCGTTACGTTGGGTTTTCGACCGTAGGGGCGGGGATAATATCCGCCCGCCCTTGTAACAGGATGGGTAGCGAGGCGCGGGATTGAAAAATCCCCCTGTCGCCGGGGCGACAGGGGGACGGAGTTCAGTTTTGGTTTATCTTCCGTGGTTGACGGGGGGATTATTCCGCGTCAGCGCGGCGGCGGGAGATCAGAATGATGGAAGCGCCCAGCACCATGATCAGACCAGAGACGTAGAAGATGGTGGTACCGATGCCGCCGGTGGAGGGGAGGGTAGTACCCTGACGGTCAATGATATCCGTTGTAGCTACATAAGTAGTGCCATTCAGTGTCGCACCATCGCACTCAACAGTAATCGTGTCGCCCGGATCAACTGCGGTAGCAGTAATCGTGACTGTTACGTCAGGCGCAAGGTTGTATCCTTCAGGCGCTTGGGTTTCATGCAGGACATAAGTTCCCTCCGGGAGGCCCTTGAATGTTACAGCAGCAGGCGTTTCGGAAGTATCAGTCTTGAGATGCATTGTACCATCGGCGTTAGAAACCAGAACAGTTGCATCGCTCTCAGTAGTTACCCAAGTAACAGTATCGAGATCGTCGGTCTCGCCTTCGGTGTACTTATAAAAGTTATCGCCCTTCTTCAGAACGAATTCTGCACCTGCCAAGCCAGTGCCAGTATCATTGGTCTTGTTGACATTCACAGCGAAAGCATACACTTTCACTTCGATAGTCTTGGATTCACCGTGACCATCGCTCGTCGGGTTATTGGAGAAGACGATTTTCAGGGTGTTGGGGTTACCGGCATCACCGATCACAGCATCACCAGTCACAGTCGCCTTATAGGTGATAATAACGTCTTTTCCAGCAGCCGCATGGGAATCCAATTTAATGTTAGCCCAGGTCCAAGTCAGGGTTGTAGCAGAACCATCCACCCAAGTGGGATTGTTGAATACATAAGCGCCATCGCCCTCAGTAATAGCAGCATTACCATCGACAGTTACGCTCGTGACTTCCTTGAATTTCAAACCCGCGGACAGAGTATCGTAGAACTGCAGATAATAGCCAAGATTGTAATCAGCAAAATTAGAGGGAAGCGTGGTCTTCAACTGGAAGGTAACGTCCTTACCGATCTGGGCGGTAGCAGAATCGGTGTCTTCAACACTGCCATCCTCAGAAGCGGTCACAGTTTTTTCTGGGGTGGGATAAGATTCCTTTGTGGTCTGGGTAAGACCACTGGTAGTCACAGTGTACAGCATGGGGCGGGTCGCGACACCAGCACCGCCATCATATGCACCGACGGTGGTTTCAGCGAACAGGTAGTAGCCAATCGGAACGGCGGCATTAGTCGCAGAAGCCGAATCGGATCCAGCCGCAATCTGAATGTCCCCATCATTATCAATTGCTGCTACCAAACCATACAGGGTGTCAGCAAATTGCTTTTTCGTGGCTTCTACTGAAATACCAGCAACAGCTGTTTGAATCTCATAATCTGTCGATTCACTGGTAAGAGTATCAGCGCCAACAACGGTATTCACAGCGCTGATAATGGAATCTTTATACGCATCCACAGGAGTATAGACATACACACCGCCACCGACATCAACGATGTCAAACAGTTTCCACAGACTGTAAGTGGAACCGGTGTCGCCGTCCGTAGGAGAGCTGATCGTGACAGAACCAGTACCGTCGGCCATCGCACTTCCAACCAGCGCCATGACCATCACAGCAGCCAGAGCCAGAGCCAGAATTTTTTTCATGTTCGTCTTCATCCTTTCGTTGTTTGGGTATTTCGTTGAAGTTCCAACCGTTGCCGGTTGGGCCGAGATAGCTATGTGGGTATTCATGCGGCTTTTTCGCCGGATCAGCCGCACCTCCGCCCGCGGTCCTCCCTTTCGACGGCACGGCGGAGCTTATCGCTCGGGTAGTAACGAAAAGGCCCCCAACCTCCCTTCTACCGTTTGCGCCCAATTCTCAAAGCGAGCGCCCCAAGGCAACTCACTCGGCGTTGGCAATGCACCTGTTCGGAAAACAGGTTCATGAAGCGGGAGAAGCGCCCTGCTTTTCGCCTGACATTCCTCCACGATCCTTATTATAATTGTTATTTCCTGCACAGTCAAGCACTTTTTGGCAGGTTTTTGAGGACTTACGCCTCATTTTTTGCTTTCCGCAACACCAAAAAGTGCAAAAAACCGGGAGAATATGCAGAAAAGTTTGTATTTACATTGTATTTTTTTAGAAAACCACGGTCAGGAAAGGCCTTGCGCGGGTCAGAGCATGAAAAAAATTTCATACAATTTTTTGAAAGCAACAATGCCCGCGCAGGGCGGAAAACGCCGACTTTTAATCAATGGGCAATGGACGGAAAAGGAAGCCGCTTGACTTTTCCATAAAAAACCGCGGGGCAGGGAGCGCGTTGCTCTCTGCCCCATTCTGTTTCTTTAACCGATTTTGTCCTTGAAGCCCATGTACTTTTGCAGCGGTTCGGGGATGCGGATGGTGCCGTCGGCCTGCAGATTGTTTTCCAGGAAAGCGATCAGCATGCGGGGCGGGGCCACCACGGTGTTATTGAGGGTATGGGCCAGGTACTTTTTGCCGTCCGCGCCCTTGACGCGGATGCCGAGACGGCGGGCCTGGGCGTCGCCCAAATTGGAGCAGCTGCCCACTTCAAAGTATTTCTGCTGGCGGGGGCTCCAGGCTTCCACGTCGCAGGATTTCACTTTCAGGTCGGCCAAATCGCCGGAGCAGCACTCCAGGGTGCGCACGGGGATATCCATGCTGCGGAAGAAATCGACGGTGTTCTGCCACAGGCGGTCGTACCACATCATGCTGTCCTCGGGCTTGCAGACCACGATCATTTCCTGCTTCTCGAACTGGTGGATGCGGTACACGCCGCGCTCCTCGATGCCGTGAGCGCCCACTTCCTTGCGGAAGCAGGGGGAATAGCTGGTCAGGGTCTGGGGCAGGTCGGCTTCGTCCAGAATCTGGTCGATGAACTTGCCGATCATGCTGTGTTCGCTGGTGCCGATCAGATAGAGGTCTTCGCCCTCGATCTTATACATCATGTTTTCCATTTCGGTGAAGCTCATGACCCCGTTGACCACGGCGGAACGGATCATGAAGGGCGGCACGTAGTAGGTGAAGCCCCGGTCGATCATGAAATCCCGGGCGTAGCTGAGGATGGCGCTGTGCAGCCGGGCGATATCGCCTTTCAGGTAATAGAAGCCGTTGCCGGAAGTGCGGCGGGCGGAATCCAGGTCAATGCCGTTGAGGCGCTCCATGATGTCCACGTGATAGGGGATTTCCCATGCGGGCACCACCGGTTCGCCGAAGCGCTCGTTTTCCACGTTCTGGCTGTCGTCCTTGCCGATGGGCACGGACGCGTCGATGATGTTGGGAATCACCATCATGCGCTTTTTGATTTCCTCGGCGTATTCCGTTTCCTTGGCTTCCAGGGCGGCCATTTCGTCCTGCATGTCCTTGACCTGCTGCTTGGCGGCCTCGGCCTCGTCCTTCTTGCCCTGGCCCATCAGCGCGCCG
>JAFSNT010000202.1 GCA_017443295.1 Clostridia bacterium | reverse complement strand
TTCTGGCCCGGCCGCCTTTGGCGGCCAACCCGGATGCAAAGCATCCGGGGAAAGCCAGGGAATAATCCCGAGGAAAAAGCGAGCTTTTTCCCTGGGATTTTCCCGGCTTTCTTGGGCCAGAAGCCATCAAAGTTTCGTAAATCCCAGCGCCGCAGGCGGCGCTTGTTCGATACATCCTCACAAGCTGCTTCGCCAAGTGAGGGTCCAGGGGGTCACCCCCTGGTGGGGCGCGGGGCAAAGCCCCGTCAGTTCCTCCCCGTCGAATTTCAATTTTTGATTCATGCGCAAACCCCGCGCGGCTGTCATGCGAAATCCGGTTATTCCCGCATGAAAACCGTTTTCCGGGGCATGCTATGGGGGAAAACAAGGAAGGAGGCGAAAAGCGCATGGTGGACAAAATCGCGCTGCTGCTGGTGATCATCGGGGCCGTCAACTGGGGGCTGATCGGTGTGTTCCAGTTCGATCTGGTGGCTTACATTTTCGGCGGCCAAGGCGCGCTGATCAGCCGCATCATCTATACGCTGGTGGGCGCCGCGGGCCTGTGGAGCATTTCTCTGCTGTTCCGGGACCGGGACCCGGTGAAGGACTAAGAGAAAGCAAAAACAAACCCGCCGGGGCGTTTGAACCGGCGGGAATTTGTTTTTAGAGTTGAGAGTTGAGAGTTGAGAGTTGGGAGTTGAGATGAAAAAAGTTTGCATATCTTGTTGGGTTTTCTATATTGCGACAAAATAAATCTCAACTCTTAACTCTCCACTCTCCACTCTTTTCTTACCTCTCCTGCAACTGCTGCGTCAGATCGCTGACCAGGGTGGTGAGGGCGGGGGAGGTTTTCATATCGCTGCTGACCTTCTGGCAGGCGTGGTTCACGGTGGAATGGTCGCGGCCGCCGAAGGAATCGCCGATGAGGGTAAGGGGCGCGCCCACGATTTCCCGGGCGATGTACATGGCGATCTGCCGAGGCACGGCTACGTCGCGGCTGCGGCGGGGGCCTTTCAAATCGTCCACGGACACGCTGTAATAGGCGGCCACGGCCTCCATCACGTCGTCGCAGGTGACGCGGCGGGGTTCGGAGCGGGCGAAGATTTCCCGAAGCGCGTCCTCGGCCAGGCGCTGATCCACGGGCTTGCCGGTGAGGGAGGAATAGGCCACCAGACGGGTGAGGCACCCTTCCAGCTCCCGCACGTTGTTGGAAACCCGCTCGGCGATCATGGTAAGCACGGTGTTGTCCACTTTCAGCAGCTCTTCGTCGGCCTTCTGCCGCAGGATGGCCACTCGGGTTTCCAGGTCTGGCTTGGAAATATCGGCCACCAAACCCCACTCAAAGCGGCTGCGCAGCCGCTCTTCCAGCTTGGCGATTTCCCGGGGCGGCTTGTCGGAGGACAGGATGATCTGCTTCCCGGCGGTGTGCAGGGCGTTGAAGGTGTGGAAAAATTCTTCCTGAGTGCCCGCCTTGCCGGTGAGGAACTGAATATCGTCCACCATCAGCACGTCGATATTCCGGTATTTTTCCCGGAACTCGGCCTGGGTCTTCTTGTTCAGGGAGTTCACCATTTCGTTCATGAACAGCTCGCAGGTGACATACTTCACCCGCAGCGTGGGCTTCTGGGACAGCATGTAATGCCCGATGGCGTGCATCAGGTGCGTTTTGCCCAATCCCACGCCGCCGTAAATGAACAGCGGATTGTAGGCGTCCGCCGGGGACTCCGCCACCGCCAGCGCCGCCGCGTGAGCGAAGCGGTTGTTATTGCCCACCACGAAGGTGTCGAAGGTATACTTGGGGTTCAGGCTGCTGTCGTCCGCCGGTTTTTCGCCGGGCGTCACGCCCGCCCGGTATTCGTCCGCCTGGGCAGGGGTCAGGAAAATGGCCTTCAGGGGCCGCCCCGCCGCCTCGGACAGGGAATTGCTCACCAGCACGGCGTACCGCGGCACCACGAACTGATGATAGAAATCCGTCACCGCCTCAATAAAGAATTGCTCGCCGGAAACGCCCAGCGGACGCAGGGCGGAACGGATCCAGGTATTAAAGGTTACTTCCGTCATTTCCAGGTGCATGATCTGGCACGCCTGATCCCAAAGAGCCTGTTTATCCAATGTGCGTCTCTCCGCTTCTGTTCCATGACTTGTGCATGTTTATTTGAGCGCGCGGCCGCGGGAAGCGTGGAAAAAAGAAAGCCCGCCGGGCAAACGCCCGCCGCGGGGTGTGGATAACTTTTTGTGGAAAACTTATCGCTCCCCAGCCGCTGCCTTATCATAGCAGATTTTTCCCCTTTTTTCAAGGGTACTTTTGGGGGCCTCTCTGCGTTCGCGTTCATGCAGCCCGAAAAACTGTTGATAACTTTCCCCCGCTACCCCTTGTGGTACGTTCGCTTGCCCCCTACAAGCCGTGGCGGGAAAACAAAGCATGAAATGGAATTTTTATTCATTAAATGCATTTATATGCGCAGTATTCAGGGGAGATTCTTTCAAAAATCCTCTTTTGGCCCCCGCTCCGCGCCGATTTTTTAAAGGCGAAACAAAACCGTATCAAAGTGGAAAACATATTTAATGGAAATGAAAAATATGTTCCTGCTGATGCGGGGGTACGCTGGGGGTTCTCCACCCCCAAGCCTCCAAGGTTTTTCTATCGCTGTCCGGGTTGACAATTGGCAAAAATGGGCATATACTGAAAACAGCAAAATACATGGGAGGTGACAGTCAATGGGCGACGGCGAGAGATGCACAGTGAGCGAAGGCGTGCCGCGATCGTGGACGGCGCGCTCGTTGGCGCGT
>JAFSNT010000201.1 GCA_017443295.1 Clostridia bacterium | reverse complement strand
GACGAATCCTACGAAGGCATCCTGAACAACGACAAGGTTTGCTACGTGGGCGCTGACGCCCGTCAGAGCGGCACCTTCCAGGGCGAAATGGTTTGCGAACTGGACAACCACGGCGACATCAACGGCGACGGCAAGATCAGCTACGTCATGATCGAGGGCGACCCTGAAAACATCGACGCCCAGTACCGCACCGAATTCTCCGTCAAGGCCCTGAAGGACGCGGGCTACGAAGTGGAATGCCTGGACGATCAGGTGGGCAACTGGGACCAGACCAAGGGTCAGGAACTGTGCGCCAACGCGCTGAACATCTACGGCGATAAGGTCGAAGTCGTGTTCTGCAACAACGACGCTATGGCGCTGGGCGCCGCCACCGCGATCGTGGCCGCCGGCCGCACCGTGGGCGAAGACATCTACCTGCTGGGCGTGGACGCGCTGGAAGAAGCTGTGCAGCTGGTGAAGGACGGCGAAATGACCGGCACCGTGCTGAACGACCACATCGGCCAGAGCCATGCGGCTGTGGACGTGGCTGTGAAGCTGCTGAACGGCGAAGCGATCGAGAACTACTACTGGATCGACTACGTGAAAGTCAACAAGGCTTACGTGGACGCCATGTAATTCCGTTCCGGCGTTCTTTGGCCTGAATAACCAATGAAAAGCTGGGTGGGCCGGTTTCCCTGGCTCACCCAGTTTTCCTAAAGGCAGCGTTTTTCGCAGCGCGCCCGCGTGCCGGACGCGGTGCGAAGGGCACTGCAAACAACTTAAGAAAGGGGGCATTATCCCTATGCCTGAATACGTTCTGGAAATGACGGACGTAAGCAAATCCTTCCCTGGCGTAAAGGCGCTGGATCACGCGCAGTTAAAGCTGCGCCCCGGCAAGGTACACGCGCTGATGGGCGAAAACGGCGCCGGGAAATCCACGCTGATGAAATGCATGTTCGGCATCTACAAGATGGACGAAGGGCAGATCAAGCTGGACGGCCAGCCCGTCACCATCCACGACCCCATGGACGCCCTGAAAAAGGGCATCGCCATGGTGCACCAGGAGCTGCAGCCCATCCCCGCCCGCACCGTGGGGGAAAACATTTTTCTGGGCCGCTATCCCCTGAAAACGTTCCTGGGCTGCATCAAAGTGGTGGATCACAAGAAAATGTACGCCGACACCGCCGAATTGCTCAAAAAGGTGCGCATGACCTTTGACCCGCACCAGAAGGTGGGCGAGCTGAGCGTGTCGCAGATGCAGAGCGTGGAAATCGCCAAGGCCGTGTCCGCCAACTGCCGGGTGCTGATCTTAGACGAACCCACCTCCTCCCTGACCGCCAACGAGGTGGAGGCCCTGTTCCGCATCATTGCGGATTTGAAGGCCGAAAACGTGGCCATCGTCTATATCAGCCACAAGATGGACGAGATCCTGCGCATCGGCGACGACGTGACCATCATGCGCGACGGCAAATACATCGGCACCTGGGAAGCCAAGGAGCTGACCACCGAAAAAATCATCACCCAGATGGTGGGCCGCGAGCTGACCAACCTGTATCCGCCCAAATCCAACGAGCCGGGAGAAGTGGTTTTCGAGGTCAAGGATTTCACGTCCATCAATCCCCGTTCCTTCCGCAACGTTAATTTCCAGCTTCGCCGGGGCGAAATTTTGGGCGTGGGCGGCCTGGTGGGCGCGCAGCGCACGGAGCTGATGGAGGGCATTTTCGGCATCCGCAGCCACAGCAAGGGGCAAATCCTCTACAAGGGCAAGGAACTGAAAATCAGCCGCCCCAAGGACGCCATTGATCAGGGCATCGCCCTGCTTACGGAGGATCGCCGCGGCAGCGGCATCATGGGCGTACTCAGCGTGGCCGACAATATTTCCATCGCCTCGCTGAACAAATATCTGGATCACGGCATCGCCATCAACGCCAAAAAGGTGGAGCAGCTGGTGCAGGACAACGTGAAAAAGATGAACATCAAAACGCCGTCCTCCAAAACCCAGATCAAATCCCTGTCCGGCGGCAACCAGCAGAAGGTGCTGGTGGGACGCTGGCTGGCCAACAACCCCGACGTGCTGATCTTAGACGAACCCACCCGCGGCATCGACGTGGGCGCCAAATACGAAATCTACTGCATCATTGCCGATCTGGCAAAAGAAGGAAAGAGCATCATCATGATCAGTTCCGAAATGAGCGAGCTGATCGGCATGAGCGACCGCATCATGGTCATGTGCGACGGCCGGGTAACCGGTTTTGTGAACGGAAGCGAAGCCACCCAGGAAAACATCATGGCGCTGGCCACGCAGTTTGAGTAAACGAGGGAGGCAAAAAAGATGGAAAAGAAAAACCAAAGCATTGGCGCTAAAATCTGGGCGGTTGTCAAAGGCAACCCCATCGTCATCCTGCTGCTCATCGCCGCCGTCGTCGTGGGCTTCCTGAAGGATAACTTCGTTTCCTGGGCCAACTTCGGCAACCTGATGAGCAATACTGCCGTGCGTTTCCTGATCGCCCTGGGCGTCAGCGGCTGTCTGATCACCAAGGGCACCGACCTGAGCGCCGGCCGTCAGGTGGGCTTCGCCGCCGTTGTGGCGGGCATCCTGTGCCAGCGCGGCGATTATTCCGGCCGCCTGTGGAAATGGGCCCCTGAAATGAGCATCGGCGTGGTGCTTCTCATCGTGGTCGCTCTGGGCCTGGTTTGGGGCCTGATCAACGGCCTGATCGTGACCAAGCTGCACGTGCCCCCCTTCATTGCCACCCTGGGCACCCAGACCATCATTTACGGCATCTCCCTGGTGATTTCCGACGCCCAGCCCATCGGCGGCTTCCAGAAGATTTATACCAGCCTGATCAACGGCCGCATCGGCAACGTGCGCGGCTTCCACCTGCCCTATCTGCTGTTCGTGGGCCTGGTGCTGGGCGTCCTGTTCTGGTTCATCTACAATAAAACCCGCCACGGCAAGTACATGTACGCCATCGGTGGCAACGACGTGGCGGCCGAGGTATCCGGCGTGAACACCACTAGCACCCTCATGGGCATTTACGCCACCGCGGGCGTGATGTACGCCATCGCCGGTTATCTGCTGGCAGCCAAGTCCGGCGGCGCTTCCGCCTCCATGGGCCAGGGCTACGAATTGGAGGCCATCGCGGGCTGCACCATCGGCGGCGTATCCACCACGGGCGGTATCGGCACGGTGCCGGGCATCCTGGTGGGCGTGCTGGTGTTTGAACTGCTCAAGATCATCCTGCAGTTCTTAGGCGTGAACCCCTATTACAACTACGTGGTGCAGGGCCTGGTCATCGTGCTGGCCGTGTCTCTGGACATCCGCAAGTACATCGCCAAGAAGTAATGAAAAACACCGCGAAAAGAGAAAAGGAACTGGAGGCCCGGGAGCAGGCACTGCGAGAAAGGGAACAGGCCCTGGAAAAGCGGGAAAAGGCGCTGGATCCCTTCTCCCAGGCCCTCAAGATCAAAAAAGAAGAGTGGTACGATAAGGTGAAGCTCACCGTCCGGCAAATGGACGTGATCATCTGGATCGTGTACGGCTTGCTGGCCGTGGTGATCGTGCTGATCACGCTGGAGGCGACGGGCGTCTATAAGCTTTTCGGGCCATAAAAAGCGGGGCTGTTGCGAAATGCAGCAGCCCCGTTCCTGTACCCGGAGGACGCTCAGCCGATCACCGCCAGCAGCACGAAGCCCAAAAGCGTGACCACAGTGGACAGGGAAAGAACGGAGGAAAGGTAGACCCGCTGCTTTTCGTCCGTGGAGAATACGGGCAGCACATAGGGCGGCGGCAGCAGGAACATGAGCCACACCGCCCGATCCCATTGGGCCTGTGGCCACAAAAGATGGAACAGGCCAAGCACGGCGGCCCCCAGAACGGCCATGATCAAAAGCCGCAGGCCCACCGCTTTCAGCGCCTCCCGCCAGGGAATATCCCGGAACACCAGATCATAGCCGATGGAAAGCAGGATCAGGGCGCTGACAGGGGCGGAAATAAAGTCCGTGCAGGCGTCCAGCACCCCCGCCGCGCCGGAGGGGATCAGGGCCTGATAGATTCCCGTCACCCCCAGCAGCACGCCCGCCAGAATCGCTAAAATGATGGGGGAGAAGGCCATTTCCCTGAACAGCTGCTTCAGATCGGGCTTTTCTTCGCCGCCCATGCCCAGCAGCAGCTTGTAGAGCGTGAAAACGAACAGCACCTGCCCCAAGTCGATCCGGGCGAAATCCGCCAGCCGTTCGGTGCCGTACAGCAGCGTAAACAGGGCGTAGCCAAGCATGCCCGCCTCAAAGCCGGTGGTCAGGAAGGGGAGGAAGCGGTTTTCCATGCGCAGCGCTTTGCCCGCATACTTTCCCAGCAGCCAGGCCGCCACGCACAGCAAAAACATGATGAGCGGCACCACCAGCGTGGCCAGGGAATATTCCGCCGCCGCGAAGGTATGCAGCAGCACAGCGGGCAGCCCGATCTGCACCGCCACGGTTTTCAGGGCGTCAATGCCCGCCCGGTCGATCAATCGCTTTTTCCGGCACAGGATGCCGATCAAAAGCATCAGCACCACGGGCAGAACGATGCGCAGCACTTCTGAAAAACGAGTCAAAGCCTTTCCCTCCCGCGACCGCTTCGCCGTCTGCCCTTTCAAGGGTTGACAGCGGCGCGCGTCTGTGATACGATCATCATAATCCTTAGAGTTTACTCTAAGTCAACCGGTTGAGAAGGAGAAAACGAAGGTTACGCATGAATTACAAACTGGGATTTATAAAGGTAGGAGGTAGGAAGTAGGAGGTAGGAGGTTTATTATGTGAAAACAAAAACACAAAAATCGGACTTTGTATACTTTGGAGGACTATATAAAACCTCCTACCTCCTACCTTCTACTTCCTACCTCTACAAATCCCAATTTCATATTCATACGAGAGCTATGAAGGAGGCGGCTGTTTCATGCCGATTCTCGGGGTTTGGATGTGGCCGGAAACCATAGAAAAAAGCGGGGCGGAGGAAACGCTTCGCCGCTGCGTGAAAATGGGGGTCACGGATATCTTTTTTCTTGCGAAAGGGCTGTCCGGCCTGGTTTCCTTCCGCAGCGGCATTGCGCCGCGGGGGCAGGAACGGGATCTTTTGGGGGAGCTGCTTTCCGCCGCGCATAAAGAGGGCGTTCGGGTACACGCCTGGTTCACGTCGGCCAACGACGAGCATTATAAGGCCCTTCACCCGGAAAGCGGGCGCTGCCATTACGTGCGGGGAAAGGACAAGGGCCTGATTTCCCTGACGGACGCAGGGTATCTTTCCTATATGCGCGGCGTCCTGCGGGAGGTGGCGCGGCATTACGAGATCGACGGCCTGCACCTGGATTATATTCGGTACAATCATCTCACCTACGGCTGGGACGAATGGGACGTGAAGCGCTACGCCGCCGCCGGGGCGGATTTGGCCCATCTGCGCGCCCTGATGGAGCGCACCTTCCTGCAAGGAGAGAAAAACGAGGAAAACTGCATCTTCGACGCGCTGCGGGCGGGGGACGAAAGCGTGTACGCCCTGGCACGGGTTCGGCGGGAGGACGTGAGGCGCTTCGCCCAAGAGCTGATCCTGCCGGTTCGCGAAGAACGGAAACAAATCGCCGTCAGCGCGGCACTCATGCCCGAGGGCGCGTATGACGATACGGCCTTCGCCGATCTGCATTACGGCCAAAGCTACGAGGACGCCGCAGCGCTGTACGATTTCGCCCTGCCCATGGCCTATTCCCAAGCCTACGGCAAGGACGGCGGCTGGGTGCGCCGGGTGGCGGAGGGCGCGCGCAAAAGAAAGGTCAAAACAGTCATGGGCCTGCACGCCTTTGAGGGCGGCACCGGCGTCACCCTTCATGAGGATATCAGCGCCCTGGAAGGCGCAGCCACGGAAGGAATCTGCCTGTTCCGGGCGGGCGCGTTTGTCATGGCCCGGGTCGAGGACGGGCGGCTGTGGCTGTATAATCCGCTGGCGGAACCAATCACCGCCATGATGGCCGACGGCGAGCCGCTTCCCCTGGGCGCGCCCCTGGAGCCGGGGGAGGAAAGGACGATCCCCGTTTCCGCGCGGCCCCAATGCGTGCGTGCTTTTGTAAAAGAACGGGAGGTATGCGCCTATCTGGCGCGCATGCAGATAAAATGAAGCGGTTGCCGATCTCCTTTTCCTGGCCTGTTTCTGACCACATTTCCCCGCTTGTGCAATGACGCGAAACGTGCTATAAAGTGCGTGCAAAGCACGAGCTTTGCGGAAAAGGAAGGAAACGATTTATGCCCCGTACCATGACCCGCGATTTGACCACAGGGAACCCCATGAAGCTGGTGGTTTCCTTTGCCGCGCCGCTGCTGTTCGGCGTTTTGTTTCAGCAATTATACAGCTTTGTGGATACGGCCATCGTCGGCCGTTACTTGGGCGCGTCCAAGCTGGCGGCGGTGGGCGCCACCGGCTCCGTCAATTTTCTCATCATCGGCCTGTGCTTAGGCTTTTGCTCCGGCTTCTCCATTCCCATCGCTCAGGATTTCGGCGCGAAGAACGAACCGGGCCTGCGCCGCCATGTGTGGCACGCCGTGGTACTCAGCGCGGTGATCAGCGTTCTGCTGGGCCTGGCGGCCACCCTCCTTTGCAAGCCGCTGCTGCGACTCATGAACACGCCGGAGGAGATTTTGGACGCCTCGGCCAGCTACATCCGCATCATTTTCGCGGCCATTCCCTGCTGCGTGCTGTACAACATGGCAAGCGGCATCCTGCGCGCTTTAGGCGACAGCAAAACGCCGGTGTTCTTTCTCATTTTAGCGTCCCTGGTGAACATCGTCCTGGACTTGCTGCTGATCATCGTGTTCAAAATGGACGTGGCCGGGGCGGCTGTGGCGACGGCGGTGAGCCAATTGGTTTCGGGCATCGGCTGCGTGATCGTGATGCAGCGCAGGTTCCCCATCCTGCGCCTGCAGCAGGAGGACAAAAGGCTTTCCCTGTCCACGGCGGGAAAAATGTTAGGGGTGGGCCTGCCTATGGGCCTGCAATTCTCCATCACGGCCATCGGCTCCGTCATGGTGCAGACCTCGGTGAACGGGCTGGGGGTCGACGCGGTGGCCGCCGTCAGCGCGGCCAGCAAACTAAGCGCGCTGTTCGCCTGCGTGTTCGACGCCCTGGCCTCCACCATGGCCACCTTCGCCGGGCAGAACATGGGGGCGCGGAAGCTGAACCGGGTGAACGAGGGTCTGCGGGACGCGGCGATTTTGGGCACAGGCTACTGCGTGCTGGCGTTCCTGGTGGTGCTGCTGTTCGTCCGTCCCCTGCTGGGCCTGTTCGTGGACAGCCAGGCGGAAGCGGCGGTGACGGATATGGGCGCGCAGTTCCTCACGATCAACGCCGCCTTCTATATCCCGCTGCTGTTTGTGAACATCGTGCGCCTGTCCATTCAGGGCATGGGCTACACCCGCGTCGCCATGCTGGCCGGGCTGTTTGAAATGATCGCCCGCACCGCCGTGGCCGTGCTGCTGGTGCCTGCCGTGGGCTTTACGGGCGCGTGCTTCGCCAACCCCGCCGCCTGGGTGCTGGCGGATCTGTTTCTGTTCCCCTGCTACCGGCGCGTCATGCGCGCCCTGCGGGTCAAGGCCGGAGCGGTGGCGGAAGCGTAAGGAGGAAAAGAAAAAATGTGTACCAAAGCGGAGAAGATCAATCGGTACAGGGAACTGAACAAAACCGCCGAAAAGCACGGCATCCTGTTTGCGGGATCCTCTTTGATGGAAAAGTTTCCTGTGGAAAAATACGCGGCGGAGCAGGGGATCACGGTCTGTAACCGGGGGATCGGCGGCTTCGTCACCCAGGAATTGCTGGACAATCTGGATGCCTGCATTCTGGATTTGGCGCCCCGCAGGCTGTTCATCAATATCGGCACCAACGATTTGAGCATTGCGGATATGCCGATTTCCGCCGTCATGGACAATTACCGTCTGATCCTCCAAAAGGTCAGGGCGGCGCTCCCGGACGTCGAAATCTTCATGATGGCCTATTATCCCATCAACTACGAGGCCGCCGCCGAAGACATGAAGCCCTGCCTGCGCGTCCGCACCAATGAAAAGATCGAGGCGGCCAATCGGGAAGTGGAAAAGCTGGCAAAGGAGCTGGGCGCACGGTATATCGACGTGAACGCGCCCCTCAAGGACAGCCGGGGCAGGCTGAAAGCGGAATATACCATCGAGGGGATGCACATCAGGGAGGAAGGCTACCGCGCCATTTATCCGCTGCTTGCGCCGTACCTGGCATAACGGGCCTTTTAACGGAATACGATCATCCCGGCGTCGTTCTTCGGAACGGCGCTTTTTGCAGCCGAAAAAAGGGCTGCTGAACTTTTGATCGTGCAGCAGCCCGTGTTTTTTGAGAAATCT
This sequence comes from Clostridia bacterium, assembly GCA_017443295.1. GTDB lineage: Bacteria > Bacillota > Clostridia > Christensenellales > Aristaeellaceae > RUG563. The sequence continues at coordinate 30,106 of JAFSNT010000201.1, read as the reverse complement.
TCAATTATCAATGGTGATGATATCCGAAAGGATGTAGTGGAACAAAGGATAGGACGTGTTTTCGTTTTCAATGTAGCCGCCGCGCAGATCACAGGTGTCCTTGGGGTTGTCGGGATCGACGCCGGTGTAATCGCCCTTGAACACAAAATCGCCCTTTCCCCGCTTGAACTGCTCGATGGCGCTGTCCATGGCCTCCTGGGTGCCGGGGGCGGCGGCCTGGAGGTTCAGGTCGATCATCTCCACCCAGCCCTTTTCAAAACCGGCGGAGACGTCCGTTCCGTGAACGCGCCCGGAAACGGCGGCTTCGATCTTCCGGTTTTTCACGATGGCGTCCACGGCGGTCAGCACATACGGCTCCCAGCAAATGCGCGACGTGACCAGGGACGCGGCGGGGGCCACCTCCGACATGCTTTGATTGTAGCCCACGAAATAGACCGGCCTGGTTTGAAACGCTTCCTCGCAGGCGATGGCGGGGCCGATGGTGTCCGTATGCTGGGAAATGACGACGCAGCCCGCCTGGATCAGCTGCTGGGCCGCGCTCTTTTCCTGGGCGTAGCTGCTCCAGGTTTCCGTATAGCGCACGCGCATGACAGCCTGCGGCACCACGGAACGCACCCCCAGCAGGAAAGCGGTGTAGCCAGAAATGACCTCGGAGGTGGGGAAGGCCGCCACAAAGCCCACCACGGCCTGATCCTCCGCGATGATCCCTTCGGCAATCATCTGTTTGATCTTCATGCCCGCCGCGATGCCGCTCACATAGCGGCCCTGATAGGCTTCACCCTTAAAGGTGTGGTAATTGGCGGGCACGGTTTGCTGGCTCATGTCCTGATAGGACGTTTGGCAGAACTGGATACGGGGATATTCCGCCGCCAGCTCCACCACCAATTCGCCGTAGCCGTTGAAAAAGATGACGTCGCAGCCCTTGGCCGCCAGCTCCCGAATGGGGTCCTCGATTTGATCGTCCAGCACGTTGCTGCACGTGAAGATTTCCGCCTGCTCCCCGTATTTCCGTTCCACCGCGTCCTTGGCCAGGGAGAAGTTATAGGTGTAGGGCGTGCTTTCGTCGTTGTCGTACACGAAGCCTACCTTCACGCCGGTTCGGCCGCTGGTCAGATTCAAAAGCCGGAAGCAGCCGACCACGGCGGCCAGGATCACCAGGCAGGTCAGCGCGGCGGTGATATAAACTCGCTTCATCCCTTACGCTCCTTTCCCATCCGCGGAAGCACTCTTTTCTTCCTTCATTTCGGCGGCCTGAATCTTTTTATCCTCTTCCACGCGGCGCTTCAGCTCTTCCTGCACCTTCTGATCCGCGTTCTGGATATCCTCGCGCTTCTGGGAGTAGATCTTGTTCAGGTCAATCGCGCCCTTTTCCACAAGCCGGAAAAACGCGTCCAGCGCGGCGGGATCGAACTGGGTGCCCCGGCCCCGGGCCATTTCGGTCATGACATAATCGGTGTCCATATGGTTGCGGTATACGCGGTTGGAGGTCATGGCGTCGAAAGCGTCGGCCACGCCGATGATCCGGGCGAAGAGGGGGATTTCGTCGCCCTTCAAGCCATCCGGATAGCCGCGCCCGTCGTAGCGCTCGTGGTGGTACCGGGTGCCCTCCACCACATGCTCCACCAGGGTGAAGTCCTTCAGGATATCCGCGCCGCGCATCACGTGGGATTTCATTTCCGCGTATTCCTCATCCGTCAGCCGTCCCACCTTGTTCAGCACGCTGTCCCGGATGCCGATCTTGCCGATGTCGTGCATCTGGGCCGCCTTGCGCAGGCTGGAAAGCATCTTGCGGCGCTGCCACCATTTGAAGCAGTTCATTTCCTGGGCGATCAGCACGGAATACTCCGCCACCCGCATGGAATGCTGGTGGGTGCGCACGTCCTTGGCGTCGACGGCGTTGGCGATGGCCATGACCGTTTCATTGGCCATGTTCAGCTTGATCTGCTGCTTGTTCAGCTGCCGCTGCACCACCAGCCAGGTGAACCAGACGATGAACAGGGACAGCAGGATCAGCATGTAGATCCTGAACCCGGGTTCCTCGTAGATTTCGCCCTCTTTGATCAGCTCAAACTTGCGCTCCTCCAGCACGCGCTCGCCCGCGCTGTCGAAAATGGCCAAGTGGAAGGTGTAATCCCCGGCAGGCAGGTTGGTGTAGATGATGTTGGTCAGGCTGCTCTGGGACACGATGGTCCATTGGGTGTCATAGCCCTCTAAGAAGTAGCCCGCGTTGGGTTCCTGAATGGTATAGTTCAAAATTTCCGGCCCTAACTCCACGCGGCTGACGCCCTGGCCCACCGTGATGGCCCCGGAACGGACGGGGGGCTGCAGCACGCCGTCCAGCCGGACGGAAGCCAGCTGCATGCGGTAGGAGCGCACGTCGCTGTTGTATTTTTCCACGTCGATCACGTAAACGCCGGTGTCGCAGGGCAGGAACAGTTCGCCGTTGCCGTTGTAATAGTTCCAGGAATTGGCGGTGAGGGAGGTGCCCAGGCCCCGCCGGGCGTCCAGCAGCTCCCAGGCCATATCGCTGTCCGCCACCAGCTCGTCCCGCTCCACCACGTAGATGCCGGCGCTGGACATGACGAACAGCGTGTCCTCGTCCTTGACCCAGATATCGTAATTGTTGAAATAGGGAAATTTGTCCAGCACGCGGATGGAGCCGTCCGGGTCTAAATAGCACAGGCTGTTGCTGGTCACGATGAACACGCCCTCGGATTTGGGGTCCTTGACCGTGCGCAGGATCACGCCGCTACTGAGGCCCTGCTCCCGGGTGAGCATTTTTTCCACTTCGCCATTCCTTAGCACGGCCATGCCGTCGCCGTCCGTGCCCGCTAAGATAGTGCCGTCGCCGCGCTCCGTAATGGTCAGGATCATGGAATTGATCAGGCCGTCTTCGTTGCGGATGGTCTTTTTGATCTCATGATCCCGAATGTAGCTGATGCCCGTATCGCCCGCCGCTAAGATCGTCCCGTCGGTCAGGCCCGTCACGATGCGCGCCCGGTTGCCGAAGCTGCCGTTCTCCGCGTTGTACAGCCAGCTTTCGCCCTCCGGGGAAAACTCCATCAGGCCGCTGCCGTAGGTACACACCCACAAATGGCTGTTCCCGTCCACATACAGGCAGCGGATGCGCTTGCCCTTCAGCGCTTCGGTCAATTCGTTTTTGATCTGGCCGCGGCAGGATTTGTTCACCACGTCCAGGCCTTTGTCGGTGCCGATATAATAATTGCCCTGCCACATCACGATGGCGTTGACCACCCGGCGCTCCATGCCGATGGTGCCGTACACGTCCTTGAAGGCGGATTTCGCCAGCCGCAGAAGCCCCAAACGGGAGGACGTGAACCACAGGTTGCCCTGGTAGTCGTAGAGCATATTGTCGATGGAATTGTTGAAATCGTTGGTGTTCACCCGGTGATAGCCCGTCGTGTCCACATAGGAAACGCCGCTGTCGGTGGAGATGAACAGGGTGCCGTCGCTCAAATAGTTCAGGTTGTTGATGCTGGCCACGTCCTCGCAGGTCATCACGTCCAGCAGCTCAAAATCGCCGCCGGAAATATCGTAGCGGTAAATGTGATTGGTGGAGGAACCCACCATCAGGGTGCCGTCCGGGGCGAAGGCGCAGCAGTTGAATAATTCCTGGTCGTCCGTCAGCCGCATGGAACACAAAATCTGCCCTTTGTTCATCAGGAACAGCCGCCCGCCGGTGGCGATGGCCGCCACGTTGCCCCGATCGTCGGCGGTGATGCTGTCGGCATAGTTCACTTCCTGCAGGGTGTTGGCCGCTTTCAGGCCGTTGTTCATCACCAGCATTTGCAGGCTGCCGGTGGTGCCCACATAGTAATAGCCGTCCGAGGCGCGGATGATGCAGCGCACGGAATTGGAGGGCAGGCCGCTGGACTGGTCCAGCACGTTCACCACCTTTTCGCGGATCACGATGGTCAGGCCGTTATCGTTGGTGCCGATCCACAGGCGGCCTTCCTCGTCCACATACAGGCAGTTCACGTTGCGGACGGATTCAAAATTGTCCACCCAGCGAAATTCCCGCCCATTGTAGCGGTACAATCCGGCGTAGGTGCCGATCCAGAGCACGCCGTCGTTGGTCTGGGCGATGTCGTTGGCTTCGCCGCAGGGCAGGCCGTTGTTGCTGCTGTATACGCTCTGCACGTAATCGTTGTAATCCACCGGCTCCGTCTGGAGGGAAATGTCCTCCGCCCGGGCGGGGGCGGACAGGCACAGGGAGAAGCACAGGATCAGCACAGCCGCCGCCGCGCCGCCGCGCCGCGCCGCTTCCTCCCGCTGATGGTTTCTCTGCCAGCGCCGGATCAGGATCACCACATACACCGCCGCGATGGTCAGCACCTTATCGGCAAACTCGATAGCCAGCTGGCCCAAAATGGCGCAAAGGATGAAGGGCCAGTTCTTGTCCAGCAGATAATTGATCAGGCTGTCGCCCCACATGTTGCCGGTATACCCGCCGTTGAGCAGCATATTCACCGGCACGGACACGATCAGCGCCGCGAACATGGCCAGAGAGGCGGCCTTCATGAAGCCGTAAAAATGGTCGAACCATTTCCGCCGCGCCGCGATGCCCACGATGACGCCCAAGGCCACGCTGGTGATGGAATAAGCCGCCGAAAGGCGGTTGACCACGGCGTAAGCCAAATTGCCCGTCAGGCCCACCAGTGCGCCGCAGACGGGACCGGCGATATACGCGCACAGCGCCGTGCCGAAGGAATCCGCCCACAGGGGCAGGTTGATCCACATGGACAAAAGCCTGCCGCCTATGTTCAAAAGCACGCACAGGGCGATAAACAGAACGATCTTCCAGGTTTTCCATTTCTTCATCCGATCCAACCTCCTTCCCCGCCACGGGGAAAAACGGCTCACTGAAGCGCGGCGCTTTCATGGGCGTGCCGCGCAAACCAGGCTTCGTACTGGCCGGAGGCCAGCACCTCGTCGATCACGCCGTTGACGAAATAAATCAGCTCGATTTCGCCCTTCTTCGCCGCGATCCGGTCCCCCGTATACTGGAGCTGCAAAGCAAAGCTCACGTCCGGCACGATGGTCAGCCCGCAATCGGGATGGTTTTCGATATACACCCGGGCGATGGCGATATCCACCACCCCGGCGTCGGCTTTCCCCTCCATGACGGCGTCGTACACGTCCCCGGCGGAGGGCAGCCTGCGGAATTTCCGGTAAAAAGCGATATTGTCGGCGGCCATGGTTTCCTGCAATGATCCGCTTTGCGCCACGATATCCCGCTGGGCCAGATCGTCCACCGAACGAATGGCTTCCGCGTCCGCTTCCCGGATGATGAGGCCGCTGGAGGCCTGCTCGCCGCTGTAATAATACCCCTTGGACATTTCCAGCACAGCCGCCCGGCCCGACGTAAACGACAGGGCCGAAACGGCCAGATCGTATTTTCCTTCGGCGACGGAGGACAGCACCTCCGTAAATTCCATGGGCACGATTTCCAATGCCACGCCCATCCGCTCCGCGATCAGCCGCGCCAGTTCCATATCCGCCCCCGCGAAGCGATCCGTGCCCGTTTTGGTTTCGTCCATGTATTCCTGGGGCGGATAATAGGGTGACGTGGCCACGGTCAGTTTTCTCAGACTGCGGATGCGCGCCAGCCTGCCGGTGGCGTTTTCCGGAATGCCGTTTGTCACGTCCATGGAGCCGTCCACATAATTCCACTCGTTCTCCTTGTACTGCAAGGTTTCCGCCCTTGCCGCGCCGACAGGAAGAAAAACGGGAATCAACACTGCCGCCGCGATCAGCGCGGAAACGATTGCCGCAAAGATGGAACGAGGCGCTTGTTTCATCATATCCTTGCCTCCCCAAAGGGATTTTTTTTGGAAAACCGGCGTCCGCGGCCTGCCGCCGCCCCCGTCTTTCCTTAAAATTTCCGATCCTTGAACAGCTTGATTATACGACCGGGGAAGGGAATTATCAAGTATTTATCCCCGAGACGCCCTATTATCAAAACCAAATAAACCGTTTTTTCCACCCCCGGGGAGAGGGCCTTGGCCCGCGGAAAACGCGCGCTCGCGCATGGCAAAAAGCGCGCCTCCCGGCTGCCGGGAAACGCGCTTTTGCCGAGTTTCTTTGCGCTTGACGGGGCGTCAGCGTCTTTTTTCCTGTTTCCAGAACATGGCGCCTTCCGTGATGCTGGCCCAGGAATAGGCGTTCATGTATTCGCCCCGGTAGGCGTTGATCATATCGCTGTCCCCGGAAAAGAACAGGTAAGCGTCGCAGACGAACTGCTCCGGCACAGCGCGCAGGGAGCCGCCCCGCATTTCCAAAATGCTTTCTATGCCGTATTCCTTCAGCGTCTGCCGCAGCACGCGGATGTAGGCGTCCAAATGCTTTTGCTGCCTGCGGTCGTAAACGCGGTCCTCCCAGATGACGGAGGAAAGCTCCGCCCGCGTCACGCTGCTGCCCTGGCGATCCACCAGATAGGCCAGCAGCTCCTTGCATTTCGCCATTTTGAATTTGACGGGCTTGTCTTCCACGAATACGTCGAAGGAGCCGAAGGTGCGCACCACCACGCGGCCCGTGAGCTTTTTTTCTTTGCGGGAAAGGGCGTAGGCGACGTCGGCGGCCAGGGCCTCCCTGGTGACGGGCTTCATCAGATAGCCCGCCGCGCGCACGGCGAAAGCGTCCACCGCGTATTGGCTGTAGCCCGTGACGAAAATAACGGCTGTTTCCGGCCATCTGCTTTTGATTTCCGCCGCCAGCTGAATGCCGTTGATTTTGGGCATATTCACGTCCAGCAGCGCCAGCTCCACGGGGTTGTTTTCCAGCCAGTCCAGCGCGTCGCGCGCCCAAACGAAGCTCTTTACCTCATGGATTTGGGGCAGCTCCATGCACATGGCGGCCAGTCCTTCCGCTAAAACGCGGTCATCGTCCACGCAAATCGCTCTCATTTGTTTTCTCTCCCAGCGTTCCTTCCCCGAATTTGCTTTCCGGCGCATGCTCAGTATACCGCGAAAGGCAAATCCTTGCAAGAAGCGGGGCGTAAAAATACATTTTTCCCGTTCGGATGAAAAATAAATTTGCGGCTGTGGAAAAAAATACCCTTTTATATTGGACATTTATTGGACATTGCCTGATAAAATTCATTTAAACTAAAACAATAGGAGGTCGAAAAGATGTTGAAGAAAATTGTTGCTGTGGCACTGCTCCTGTCCCTCATCCTGGCCGCTATGCCCACCATTGCGTCCGCAGCCGGAACCAGCATCATGTATGTGAAAACGGAGAACGGAAAACCGGTGAAGGTTCGCAGCGAACCCCGCAAGGGCGACAACGTGATCGGCAGCGCGCCCTACGGCCACTCCGTGCTGGTGGACTGGTCCTACGCCGGAAACGACGGCTGGTTCCGCGTTGTGTGGGGCAGCATGGGCGACGGCTACATCATGGCCCGCTACCTGGTAGACTACAATCCCGGCAAAGCGCCCAGCACCACCAAGGCTGAAGAGGAAAAAGCCGAAAAGCAGAAGCTGGACAAGGAAATCAAGAGCGAAAAGGACGTGGCGACGCCCTTCTACATCGCGGTTCGTCCCTCCCGCTCCTCCGGCTGGGTCAACTTCCGCACCGGCCCCTCCTCCACCACCGCCCGCATCCGTTCCCTGACCGACGGCATGGAGCTGATCGTTGAAGGCGAAACCACCAACTGGTACCGCGCCCGCGATCCTGAAACGGGCAAGGTGGGCTACATCTTCAAGAAGTACACCGCCAAGCTGGCCAAGCAGTACGTCACTGAAAAGGAAACCACCGGCGGCGTGCAGAAGCTGGGTTCCCTGAACGTCAACGGCGAATTTGACCTGACCTGCAAGATCCCGGACGGCTACTCCCTGCAGGTGGTCAACGTGCGCGGGGACAAGATCATCGCCTCCGTCACTTCCGAGGATATGACCAAGCCCCAGATGTATCTCTCCATCGCCTACGACGATCTCTATGGCGACGTGGATCGGATGAACGATATGTCCGCCGAGGATCTGGCGCTGCTGGAAGCTACTTTCCAGGAAATGAACGACGTGGAAATTTCCTACAGGGAAACCGGCTACGGCACCAAGCTGCTCGTTGCCCGTGAAACCGGTTCCGATACCGATTTCGTGGACATCCTGGCGATCTACAAGGGCTACTTCATTGAATTCAACATGACGCCCAACCCCAAGGCCGCTGTGCAGACCCTGACGGAACAGCAGATCCGTATGTGCATCGACTTCCTGACCGACGTTGACTTTAATCCGGTCAAGAAATAAAAACTCATACCCGAACAATGAACCTTTGCCGGCCCGCGCTTCGCGGGCCGGAATTTTATATGGCGTGCCAGAACGCGGGGCAGGAGGAAATGATGTATAATATGGTTATTAGAAATTTAGGAATTACCAGAATATACATTATTTAAAAGAAAAGAAATAGAATCAGCTGAATCATAGATAAATCGGTCTAAAAATTTTTCAAAAATGACCGAAATTGACATTATGAACTGTTGTCGCCTGGAAATAAATATGCTATGATATGCGCGATGATATTTGCTCTGTCTGTTTTGGCTTTACAGCGCAAAAACGGGAGGTGCGATGACGATATGCGTTATACAAATCCGATTCTGCTGGGAGACTATTCGGACCCGGACGTGATCCGGGTGGGAGAGGATTTTTATATCACCGCGTCTTCTTTTACCTATGTGCCCGGGCTGCCGGTGCTTCATTCCCGGGATCTGGTGCATTGGGAGCTGATCGGCTACGCGGCGCGGCAGCTGCCCTTTGAGCGGTACAACCGGCCCGCCCACAGCTGCGGCGTGTGGGCGCCCAGCCTGCGCTGGCACAACGGGCTGTTCTATATCTATGTCTGCATGCCCGACGAGGGCTTATTCGCCTTTACGGCCAAGGACCCCGCCGGGGAATGGGAATGCCACTACGTCAAGGACGTGACGGGCTGGATCGACCCCTGCCCCTTCTTTGACGACGACGGGCGGGTGTGGCTGGTGCATGGCTTCGCGGCGAGCCGGGCTGGGATCAACAACGTGCTGTATCTGCACAGAATGTCCGCCGACGGGCTGCGCGTGGTGGATAAGGGCAAAATGATCTATGACGGGGCGGATCACAACGACGTTACGGTGGAAGGCCCCAAGATGTATAAACGGGACGGGTATTACTGGATTTTGTGCCCCGCGGGCAGCGTGAAGCCCGGCTATCAGCTGGCCCTGCGCTCCGAAAACATTTACGGCCCCTACGAGCGCCGCGTGGTGCTGGGCCAGGGCGGCACGCCCATCAACGGCCCCCATCAGGGCGGCTGGGTCAACGACGGCCACGGCAAGGATTGGTTCGTTCACTTTCAGGATATGGACGCCTATGGCCGGGTGACGCATTTGCAGCCCATCGACTGGTCGGACGGCTGGCCGGTCATGGGGAAAAAGGGTTCGCCCGTGCTGGGCGGGCAAATCGACCTGCCGCCCTTTACCGCGGAAATCCCCACCTCGGACGATTTTCAGCAGGGCCTGGGCATGCAGTGGCAATGGCAGGCCAACCCCAACAAAAGCTGGTATACGGAATTAAAACCCGGCCTTCGGCTGCACGCCGCGCCGGCGGAAAGCCTGTTCAACGCGGGCAATTTCCTTTCTCAATTGATGCAGCACCATGATTTTGATATGGACGTACTCTTTTATACCCACGCCCAGGACGGAGATATCGCCGGGGTGGGCATGATGGGCTACACCTATTACTATATCGCTTTGGGGCAGGGCCGGGTGAGCCTGAAAATGGGAATGGCCACGCCGGTGAGCCGCTGGGTGCCGGAGCGCGTGATCGAAACGCCCATTTCGGACGCCATGTGGTCCTACGCCGAGATCCTGTTCCGCATGCGGGTGCGGCACGGCAACGTGAGCTTCTTCTATGGCAGCGGCCAGCGTTCCCTGCGGCCCATGGGCGGCGAATACCCCATGACCTGCGGCGGATGGACGGGGGCGCGCCCCGGCCTGTTCACGTTCAACACCCAGGGCCGATGGGGCGGCTGGGCGGACGTGAAATACGTGAAGATTTCCAACGAATGATGGGAAGGCGCGTCCTGTGAAACGTTTAGCGGGTATGCTGCCGGTGATCTTCTGCCTGACCGGCGCGTGCGCCGCCCGGGGAGAAACGGCCGACGGCGGCTGGAGCGATCTGTACGCCTTGTTTGTGGAAACCGCCATCGAATACGGCGATTTGCAGGAAGAATGGGCCAAGCAGCCCGACGTGTACGCCCCCGCGCCCCGGCCTGTATGAAAACAACATGAGCTTTTCCCTGCCGGTGGATACCTCCGTTTCCAGCAATTCCCCCGGCGCGCTGCGCGGGTTCACCATGCTGCTGCTGCAAATGGGCGGCGCGTATTATCGGGGCGAGGGGGAAGCCTCCGGCCTGGACACGCCGGAAGCCTATCAGGCGTTCAAGGCCTGGACGGACATGTACGCCAATTATGAGATCGACGCGGAAAGCAGCTTCTTCACCCGCATCCGCACGGGCACCGTGCCCATCGGCATCGGCAATTTTACCACGCATATGCAGCTGATGACCTCCGCGCGGAGCTGTACGGCCGCTGGAGCATCGCCCCGGTGCCCGGCACCCGGCAGGCGGACGGCACGGTAAAGCACACCGTGGGCACCACGGCGGCCACGGCGGACATCATTCTGGCGCAAAGCGAAAAGCAGGACGCCGCGTGGCAATTCCTCAAATGGTGGAGCAGCGAGGAAACCCAGACCCGGTACGGCCGGGAGCTGGAAGCCATCTTGGGCATGGGCGCCCGGTGGAACACCGCCAACGTGAACGCCTTCTATCCCCTGCCTTGGGACGCCCGGCACGAGAGGGTCATCAAGGCGCAGATGGACGCCGCGGAGGAACAGATGATCGTGCTCGGCGGCTATTTCACGGGCCGCCACATCATCAACGCCTGGAACCGGGTGTGCATCAACAACGAAAACGCCCGGGACGCTTTGGAAAAGGAGGTCAAGGACATTAACAAGGAACTGCAAAACAAGCGGATGGAGTTTGGGCTGGAATAAGGAGAGAGTTCAGAACAGATGATATAGTCTACAAAGCCTGGCGTCCCCAATATACGGCTAAAAAAATCTGAACTCTCCCCTCCGCAAATCCCAAGGTTCAAACACATAAGCCGAAAACCTTAGAAGGGAGTAACGCGCATGACCATTTATATCTGCGGCGATTCCACCGCCGCCAGCTACAAGCCGGAGGAAGCGCCCATTACGGGATGGGGGCAGGTGTTGCCTGAATTTGTGCCGGGCGTGCGGGTGGAAAACCGGGCCATGCCCGGCAGAAGCACCAAGTCCTTCCTGTCCGAGGGCCGTTTGCAGAAGATCGAAACGGAAATACAGCCCGGCGATCTTGTGCTGATCCAGTTTTCCCACAATGACGAAAGCGATCTGGTGTGGCGGCACACCGACCCCTGGACCTCCTTTTATCACAACCTGGAAATCTATGTGGACACCGCCCTGCTTCACGGCGCGCGGCCCGTGCTGATGACGCCCATCTGCCGCCGGATGTGGCGGGACGGCGTGCTGCACGCCTCCCACGAGGATTACCCGGACGTGATTCGCACGCTGGCCGCGCAAAGGAACGTACCGCTGATCGACATGTACGAAAAAAGCCTCCGGCACGTGCGGGGGCTGGGCGACGAGGAAAGCAAAAAGCTGTACCTGCATTTGGAAAAAGGCGCTTATCCCGCCTGGCCCAACGGAAACGCGGACGATACCCACAACCGGCGCGCCGGGGCGGAAGCCTTCGCCCGCATGACGGCGGAAGCGCTCAAGGAATTGGGACTTGTATTGTAAAGAACGCTTTAAGTCATTAAGGTAGGAAGTAGGAGGTAGGAGGTAGGAAGTTTTATATAGTCTACAAACGAACCCGGCATCATGATTGAGTTTTTGTAAACACAAAATAAACCTCCTACCTCCTACTTCCTACCTCCTACTTCCTACTTCCTACCTCCTACTTCCTACCTTAGTTTAAAGTGTCCTGCAAATAGATGATAAGAAAAGGGGAATGAGCTGTGTATATCATCGCCAAGGACGGCACCGGGGATTTTATCTCCATCCAGCAGGCCATCGACGCCATTCCGGGGGGCGGGCGCGCCCCAACCATCCTGCTCCTGCGCATGGACGAATACCATGAGCGCGTGGTGGTGGACAAGGACAACGTGCGCATCATCGGCGAGGCCCGGGACCGTACGGTGATCACCGCGTCCGGCTGCGCCAAGGATCCCGACGAAAACGGGAACGACCGGGGCACCTTTTTGAGCGCCACCTTCATGGTGACAGGGCATAACGTGGAAGTGGAAAACCTGACCATCCGCAACGACGCCGGAGACGGCCGGGACGTGGGCCAGGCTGTGGCGGTATACGCGGCGGGGGACAGGGGCGTGTGGCGCAACGTGCGCATGATCGCCCACCAGGATACCCTGTTCTGCGGGCCGCTGATGCCCAAGGTGGTGCGTTTTATCGCGCCCCGGCAGGGCCGGGCGGAGGTGGTGGAATCGGTGGGCGACTGCCCCGTGACCCACAGCCGCCAGTATTTTGAGGACTGCTTCATTCAGGGGGACGTGGACTTTATCTTCGGCCCCTACCGTTGCTGGTTCGAGCGCTGTACCCTGTTCATGAACGCCCGGGGCGGCATGTATACCGCCGCCAATACCGCCGAAGATCAGCCCCACGGGCTGGTGTTCCGTCAATGCAAATTGACCGGGGAATGCGAGGCCGGTCAGGGCTTCTTAGGCCGCCCCTGGCGCAGGTTCGCCCGCACCGTGTTCCTCCATTGCGAAATGGACGAGCATGTGGCCCCCCTGGGCTTTTCCGATTGGGACGCCGTGAAGGTGGTCACGGAGCGCTACGCGGAATTCGGCACCACCGGCGCGCGGGCGGATCAAAACACCCGCCACCCCAGCCAGAAGCGCATGACCGCCCAGGAAGCCGCGTGCCTGACCATCCCGGAGGTCATCGGCGGCTGGGACAACTGGCAGCCCCAAAAGCGGGTGCCCACCTGGTTCCTGTGCGGCGACAGCACCATGGCGGATTATCCCCCCGACCGTTATCCCATGATGGGCTGGGGGCAGAAGCTGCAGGCGCATATCACCGATAACGTGTATGTGGAAAACTGCGCCGTGAACGGCAGGAGCAGCAAGAGCTTCATCGCCGAAAAGCGGCTAAACTTCATTGAGCTGTGCCTGCGGAAGGGGGACAAGCTGATCGTTTCCTTCTCCCACAACGATGAAAAGCCCGACGCGGAGCGGAACACCGATCCCCGGATCACCTATCCCGAATATTTGGGCATGTACATCGACGCGGCCCGGCGGCAGGGGGCGGAACCGGTTCTGGTCACGCCCATTCCCCGGCGGCTGTTCAATGAAGAAGGCAAGCTGATCCCCACCCACGGCGCGTACCCGGACGCCATGCGGAACCTGGCGGACTATCGCGGCGCGCGGCTCGTCGATCTGGAAAAGGCCGCCGCCCAGTTGTTCAGTCTGGCGGGGGTGGAAAACACCAAGCGCCTGTTCTGCCACGTGCCCACGGGCAGCAAAAACTACCCCGACGGCCTTGCGGACAACAGTCATTTGCAGGAGGAGGGCGCGTCCCGCATCGCCGCGCTGTTCCTCTCCCGCATGCAGAATTCCCGCTGGGCGGAGGAAGACCTGGAAAACGTGGAACCCAATGATTATGCCGATTTGATCGCCCGGGAGGACAGCGTGCTATGCTGACGGCCTGCCCAAAGAATACGGCATGGAGGCGCAAAAGAGCTTCGAGGCCATCCAGCGCCATTTTGTGGGCAGGAGGAAAAACGGCGATTGCTTCATCGCCAAGTGCTGCCAGGGCGCGGGCCAGGGCGGCAGCAGCGGCCGGGACGGCTCCTTTGCTTACTATATCAGCGAAAATGTTATCAGCTACGACTTGAAAGCCACAGGCGCGTTCATTCAGGCCGCCTGTGAAAAACAAATCCTGCGGGAAGGAAGCGGAAACCATGCCGGATAACCGTTTGGCAGCCAGGATCGACCAGCTTGTAAAGCGTTTTCAGCGGGAGGACGTAAACCTGCACGGCTTTATCCTCACCGTGGACGGAAAAGAAAAAGCCAAAGCCTACTATGCCCCGTTCAGGGAGGGTCAGCCCCATCGGATGTATTCTGTCAGCAAAACCTTCACGGGGATCGCCGTGGGCATGCTGGCGGACGACGGAAAAATCAGCTTAGACGATCCCATCACCGATTATTTCCGGGACTGGCTGCCGGAAACCCCCGACGAGCGGCTTTTGCGCCTGACCATTCGGGATATGCTTCGCATGGCTACCTGCTACCGGTGGACGGCGTACCGCGAGGGCGTGGATTTTGTTCGACGGGGCCTGGCTTTGGGAAGAATATATCAGCTTATTGATTGAAGATCATTTTTATCATCCGAAGAACAAAAATGGAACGGGAGCGCAGCGGCTGTTCGGCGGCCACGCAGGTCTGATCTATCCCGATTTCATAAGCAAGAACAGTGAAACGATAGTAATCGCCGACGCGAAGTATAAACCGGTTGATCATATTGGGAACAAAGATTATTTACAAGTATTGGCATATATGTTCCGCTTCGATGCAAAAACGGGCTATTATCTTTATCCGAAAACAACAGAAGACGAAGATAAAACGCTTTGGATGAATAAAGGCGTCACTTACGAATCAAATGTGATGCCGAGAGACGATATTTCTGTTACAAAGCGCGGACTGAGAATCCCCGTGGAGGCCAAAAGCTACGAGGAGTTTGTTTCGCTGATGCAAATTAGTGAAAACAGGTTCCAATTTGTATTTTGCAGATAGGAACCCGATATCGAGCGAAAAAAGTGGACACTTCCACAACGAAACGCCCGCCTCCGGTTTCCTGGCATTGATAGGAGTACATAAGAGAACGAACGGTTTTTTCCTTCTATATCATCGCGCTCTCTTCGGCGGTTGTTTATCTTTCAGTTTTTCCGAATAGAAGCAGCAGCCGTCCCGCCCGTGATCCTTGACGTAATACAGCGCGATATCCGCCTGGCGGAACATCTCTGCGGGGTCTTCTCCATCCGGGCAATACGACACGCCCGCGCTGAGCGTGATAGGCGGAAGCCCGTCTTCCTCACGCTGCAAATCCTCATTGATCTTGACCACCTTGCGCGTGATCAGTTCATTGGGATTCCCGGTGGTATGCACCATAAATACAACAAACTCATCTCCGCCGATCCGGCAGATATAGTCATCTGAACGGAAATTGTTTTTCAGTGCGTCGGCGATCTTTTTCAGCACCTGATCTCCCGACGCGTGGCCAAACTGATCGTTGACGCCTTTAAACTGATCCGCGTCGAAGAGCAGCATGGCTGTGGTACTCATATCCAGGCTGGTCTTGATGAGATCGAAACCGGCCCGGTTATATACCCCGGTCAGTTCATCATGGGAAGCCTTGAAGCTGAGGTTTGCGATGCTCTTTTTATAGGCGTTATACATCACATTATAGGTTCCGGCCAGATAACGGAATTCAGACGCCCCGATGATGGGTATTTTCTGGTCTTTCTTGATGTGGTCTACCGCGCTCAGCACCGGATTGACGCCCAGATGCGTGGTCACCCACATCATCGCGATCATTGCCGCGGACTGGATAAAGATGAGCGCCACCATCCAAATCAGATCACGATTCGTTTGGTCTTCGGTCTCCTGCTGGGCGCCGTGCGTTCCGGATTTCAGCGCCCGAATGCATTCTGCCATGTTGTTTCGTATCTGGTTTTTTTGCTCCGAATACGCTTGATCATGAACCATACGCTGCGCAAGGAGGATCTTTTCTGCCGGGGGCAGCGCGCTGTCCGCTTCCGTCAGCGTCACTTGCTTTAACGCCTGCGGCATATCGGCGTCGCCCTGGGCCTCCATCATCAGCCGCATGGCGTAGTACTCCCGATTCATGAGCGACAGGGATTCCGCCATGCCTTCTTTCAGCTTTGCCAACGCGGGCGAATCCGGCATCGCTTCCTCCATGACGGAAATCGCGTGTTCACGGCGGCGGGCAACATCCGCTTCCGTGAAATAGTTCTCCATGTGCGTCCGGTCGCCCAATACCGTAAAGCACTGCGCTTCCTCGGTCAGATAATCCGAAGCCTGCATCAGCTCTTCCGCCGCTTCTTCCATTTGAATGAAATCATCCGTGGAGGCTTCCATGTTCCTGAAGCTCCGGAACGTGCGGAAGGCCATAAACAGCAGTACCGCGGTAATGACCAGCGATACGATCATCATGATCATGGACGTGGTTTTCAGCGATAAGCCTTTTTCTTTTGTCACGTTTGGGGTTTGCAATTTCTTTGCCTCCAAGGGAGATGTTGTTCCTTATCGGACATTCTTGAGGATCTTTCTCGAAAATTCTTCGGCGGGCAGCGGACGGGAGAAATAATAGCCCTGCACGATGTCGCATCCCGCGTCCTTGAGCAGTTTCAGCTGATTTTCCGTTTCCACACCCTCGGCGACCACCGGCACCCGGAGATAACGCGCGATGTCGATGATCAGCTCCACCAGGCGGAAATCCTTTTCATTGCGTTCGATATTCCGAATAAAGTCAATGTCCATTTTCAGCACGTCCAGGGGCAGGGAGGAAAGCATGTTCAGGGACGAATAGCCGGAGCCGAAATCGTCCATTTCAATTTCGTATCCTTTGCCCCGCAATTCGCCGATGACGCGGATCAATTGATCGGCGTTTTCCGTATAGGCGGATTCCGTGACTTCCAGCTTCAAATCGCCGCTTTTCAGCCCGTACCGCTGAATGATGCCGTCCAGTGTGGCGATCAGGCCGGGATCGAACACATCCACCCTGGACAGGTTGACCGACACGGGCATGGTGAAATGGTACTGATCCCGCCACGCGGCAATCTGCCGGGCGGCTTCTTCCCAAACGAAATTATCCAGGATGCTGATCTGGCCGCTTTGTTCAAACAGCCGGATGAAGTTTTCAGGGGAGATCATGCCAAGCTCCGGATGCTTCCACCGAACCAGCGCCTCCGCGCTGGCAAGCTTGGGCGGCGTGGACTGAATCGCATACTTGGGCTGGTAATACACCTCCAGCTCATGCTTTTCCAGCGCGTGGTCCAGGTCGTTCAGCAGCCGCTGATCCCTCTCCTCCTGCTGCTCCATGGCGGTATCATAGATCATGACAAACGACACATACATGACCTCGTCGGTCGCCAGGGCGGAGAGCTTGTATTTCGTGAGCTGTTCATTGACGCGGCTGAGGCGGTAGTTGCTGACCAGCATGCAGTCCGCCTTCCCGGAGGCGATGTCCCGCAAGGCCTGTTCATTGTCGTCATAATAGGCGATTTTCCAATTGGGAAAATGATCTTTGACAAAGGTTTCATAGCTTGGGTGTCCGCTGGGGAGCGCCACAGTCATCGCCCGGTCGCGCTCGATGCCCTGATGATCCGCGGTGCGCACCACCGCGTACATCTCCGAGGAGATGATCGGGTCCGTGCTGATGACGCCCCGCTGTTCGCCGTCGTAGGCGCTGATGCTCAGGGGGAAGACGCAGTCGATTTCATGGCTTGCCAGCGCCTGCAAAGCGGCTTCCATCGTTTGGAACGCCCGCGTCTCGAAACGCAGGGTGGCGTTTCGCTGGCTGTTCGCCGCAAAGCTCAGAAAGTCCGAAAGCGCGCCGGTGAGCCGGCCCGATTCATCGTCCAAATCGCAGAAAGGAAGAAAGTTGTCCCGGTATCCCACGCGGATCACTTCCCGCCGGTCGAGCCATTCTTTTTCTTCGGACGTGAGGAAGCTGTTCACGGTACTCGCTTTGTTGAACCGTTCCGTCAGCTGCTGGTTGTAATCCCGGTTGTCCTCAAACAGGCGGTTCATAGCCACGTCCAATTCCTGCTTCAATTCGGGACGGTTTTTGTTGATTCCAAAGAAGGACTCCGCAAAACCAACCTTCCAGACGGGAATCACGTTGGCGGAATTGCCGTAGGTGTCCAGGGTGACCAGGGCGTCAAACTCCCCGCCCGCGAGCATTTCCAGCAAAACGGGGGTCTTTTCGGTGGATTCAACGATTTCCGGCGTCACGTTATGGCTTTCCGCCCAGGCGACAAACAGCTTTTCCTGAATGCTGTTCTTGTTGACGCCGACTCTTTTTCCGTTCAGGGTGGAAAAGTCATCCGCTCTGATTTCCTTGTTTTCGGGCGCGATAAAAACGTGATAGCCTTCCGAACCCATGGCCTCGGCGGAATAGAGAATTTTCTCCGCCCGTTCGTCGGTATAGGAAACGTCGCTGAGCAAATCAAGCTCTCCGGCGATCAGCTTTTCCAGCAGCTGCGACCAGCTGCCTTCCACGTATTCATACGTCCATCCCGTGTAGATCGAAAGGCGGCGCTGGTACTCGTATCCGTAGCCCGATTTCCTTCCGAACTCGTCGGTATGATGGAACGCCGATTCATACCAGCCCACGCGCACGACCTTCCCGGTTCACTCCGCCCGGGCGGCACACGGCAAGGCGAAAGCCGCCGCTATGACAAAGCACAGCAGGAAAGCCCATAGCCGTTTCATGCTTTGAATGATTCCAGAAAAACGCGGTTTCATGTTCGTCCCCTCCGTTTTGTGTATCTGAACCTTCAAAATCAATGCAGTTCGTAATCATTTTCACAGGATCACCAGGCCGGTCTATCCCTGCGGAGTTTCCGCATACGTGATCGCGCAATATCCGGGGTAGATGATCTGGCGGGCCGTGAAGTGGAATTGCTTCCCGCTCAGCGCGTCGGTAAACTCTCCCTCCACGGGTTCGCCGTCCAGCGCCGCGCGTTTGACGTTTTGAAACCACGCTTCTTCGATGAAAGGATAAAGCTCCCTCACGCTGTGCCCAAGGATCTCCTTTGCCGGGCGTCCTCCAAATTTCTCGTATTGATGGTTGACATAGAAAATGACCGCGTCATACTGCCCGCTGTACTCGGCATACGTCACATGATACACGCTGTAGGAAAGCGGAAGATCATCGAACAAATGGAAAATTTCGGAGGCGTGGGAAAGGCGGCTCTCCGCGGAGATGTTTTTGTCGTGGTCGGCATGGAGCCGCACTTCGCTCAGCCTGGCCTGCTCTTCCAGGTCAAGCGTTTCGGAAAAGAGAACGTAGCCAACGGAAAGATACAGGGTGACCGGCACGCCGCCGATTTGCCGGATAGATTCCGCGGTGGCCTTGATCTTCGCCCGCAGAGCATGCGCTTCTTCTCTGTTTTTCACCTGGGTCAGCACCGTGAATTTCTGCCCGACATAGCGCCCGATGGCGCTGGTTTTGCCAAAATCGCGCTTGAGCGCTTTCCCAAGCGCGTTCAAAACCTTATCTCCGAAGTCGAAGCCGTATTGTTCGTTCAGCGCGTTAAAGTCGTTGATCTCGATGTGAAGACGGGCGAAGTCTAAGCCGCGCAGATAATACCCGTCGCGGAAGGCCACCGCCTCCTCCAAAATACCGCGCGAATTCAAAAGGCCCGTGAGCAAATCGCGCCGGGCGGTTTCCTGGCCGCGCTTATCGTTTGCGGTCAGCAGCTCCTTGTCGATAAAGTAGCCGATCAGGCCCTTGATTTCTCCGTTGGCGTCATACAGAGGGGCTTTGCTTGCCAGGATTTCCTTGTTTTCACCCTCGTTCAAACAGCGGCCAGGCATATTATGGATGGTCGCGCCTTCTTTGATGACCTTGTATTCATCGTTCATAAAGCGGTCCGGCTGGAGGTGCCAGCCTAGTTCTTCATCGTTTTTCCCAATGATTTCCTCTTCCGAAGAGAAGCCGTAGTAGTCCAGAAAAGCTTTGCTCGCGCCAAGAAAACGGCGGTCGCCGTCCTTCCAGAAGATGCGCAGCAAATCGGAATGGATCAAATCGTTCCAAAGCTGGGCAGGCGCATACGGCCCTTGGTTCTCGCCTCCCATGCCGTTATGACGCAGTAAACCGCTCACGCTGTCATGCACCTTGCGGATCAGCGCGAAATACCTGTCCTCGTCCAGCTTGAGCAGGGTATATTCCTTCCAGGCGTATTGGCCGTGGCGAACGCTGGACCGCACCATCACGGAGAAGCTGACGCCTGAGGATTTTGCCAGGCGCTTCTTGGCCTCCTGTGGATCGAAAAAGCGCAGATAGGTTTCCCGGTCATCGGGATAAACGTATTTCTCCGCGTATTCCCTGACTAGCTTCTGAATCCCCCGCCTGTCGGAGAGCAGGTCTTCCCGCGTGGCTGTGTACAGGGGGCGGATGCTGTCCTCCGCGATATTGATGAGCGTGATGCGCTCAAAGAGGGCGTAGATCCTGCGGACAAATTCATCCAGATGGGCTGTGTTTTGCAGCTGGGTATCCTTCGTCAGATTCGTGATCTGAATGAGAACGCAGTATCTGCCCCGCGTTTTTGCCATCCGGCGAACCTTCAATTCATAAAACTGCTCGTTGATGGTGAAGAGCATCCGGCCGTCTCCGCCGTCTTTCACCGAATCCATCAGATTGATGAAGTTATCCGGCAGGAGCTGCAGCGGCTGGGGCTGGCACAGCATCTCCTTCGAGAAGATGTTAGAAAACATGCCGGTACCGTTGGCGGTCTGCTCGAAGGCGGTGTTGTAAAAAAGCACTTTGAAAAAGCTCGCGGAGATTTCGGCCAGCGCCAGCGGGATACTGTTCAGCTGCCGGGCAGAGGTGAGGGAATCATGCTCCTCCCTGGTCAGGAACGGAGCCGCGCTGAGAAGATCAATCCTTCCCACATCTTCGTAATACTGCCGATCCTGCGGGATTTCGATTTCAAGCCCCCGCCCGCGTATGTTTTCCAGCGCTTCCTCATAGGGCATGGGCTTTCCGAAATAAAAGCCCTGCACCTTTTCGCAGCCGATGTCGCGCAAATAGACGAACTGTTCCTCCGTCTCCACGCCCTCGGCCAGCGTGTGGATATCAATGACCTTTGCCATCTTGATCACGGCGGTCACGATGCGCTTTGAGCGCAGATTGAAGGGGCGCAGGAAGCTCATATCCAGCTTGAGTTCGTCAAAGCTGAACTCCTTGAGGACGTTCAGGGACGAATAGGCGCTGCCGAAATCGTCCATCCAAATCTGATAGCCAGCGGAGCGGAACCGATCCACGATTCCCATCATCAGCTCCTTCTGCTCCGCCATGACGCTCTCCGTGATCTCGAAATAGACGAAATCGTGCGGTATCTGGTAATCGCTGACAATGCCGTCCACGAGGGTAAAAATATCGCAGAGCGTGAAATCGAGCCGGGAAAGATTG
This sequence comes from Clostridia bacterium, assembly GCA_017443295.1. Taxonomy (GTDB): domain Bacteria; phylum Bacillota; class Clostridia; order Christensenellales; family Aristaeellaceae; genus RUG563. Next base: position 8,843 of record JAFSNT010000201.1, on the reverse strand, counting down.
ACGGATATCGGGATCGGCGTCTCTCCGCTGGCAATGGCGCTGCGGATGCGCGCGCAAACCTGCCGGAGGATCGCGGTATCCAGCAGATGGATCAGCCCCTCCCGTTCCAGTACGGAAATGAACTCATCCGGATAAATCACGCCAAGCGCCGGATCAATCCAGCGGGCAAGCGCCTCAAAGCTGCAAAGCTGCCTTGAAGACGTGCGGACGACCGGCTGATAGAACGCCTGGATTTCGTGGTAGTCGATCGCCTTTTTGAAGTTTTGTATGATGAATTCGTCGAGATTCCTTCCCATATAAAGCTCCTTTTCTCCGTCGGCCCGTTCCCACGCTTTCAAGGAAAATGTTCATGCTATGATTCGGATTTCTTCTCTTCAACCAAATCCTCGTAAAATGTGAATCCGTTCTTTCCGTTGCTCTTGGTCTCATACAGCGCCTGATCGGCGTGTTCAAACAGTTCTTCCACGTATTTCGCGTTTCGCCCGTGGGCAACGCCGGCGCTGATCGTTACGGGCGGGACGCCTTCTTCCGGCGTACTGAGGATCGCGTTGATCTTCTTTACTCTGTCGATAATCAGGTTTTTTTGATCCGAATCCGAATGGGTCATCATCACCACGAATTCATCCCCGCCGTACCGGCAGACATTGTCTTCCGCCCGAAAGCTCTGCTTGATTGCGGCCGCGATTCTTTGAAGCACCTTATCGCCAACTTCATGCCCGTAGGTATCATTGACTGATTTGAAGCAATCCCCGTCAATCAGCAGCATGATGGTCTTCCAAAGCTCCGCTTTGCCCATAAGAATGTTATAGCCTGCCCGGTTATATACCCCCGTCAGGGGATCGTGCGTCGCTTTGTACACTTCCTCCCGAAGCGTCATCTGCTCGGACGTGTTGTCCCTGACGCTTAGGAAGGAGCCTGTAATCCGTCCTTTTTCGTCGACGACGTCATGCCGCTCAACCACATAGGTCTTTATTTCCCCGTCAATCTGTATTTCATGCTGTTTGGGTTCTCCGGACTGAAATTCTCCAAACATCTTTCTCAGCCGGGTTGTGGCGACTTCGTAATCTTCATTCTCTATCTTAACAAGATCAATCCCTGATTTGTTTGCCCAAATGCATTGATTTGTCGCGTCGTAGAAATAGAGTGCCTCCGGCAGTCCCGAGGCGATGTTCGACAGCATGCTGTCCAGCAGACGCAACGGGCGATATTTCAGGGAGAAGAAATAAACCAGCAAGCCAAATACGCCAAAACCGATCATGGAACGGTCGATGGGGGTCCGGGAAAAAATGTAGAAGGATTCCCACGCTGTGATCGCAAGCATCGTGAGAAGAATCACATAATACCGCTCCGCGTTGATTTTTGGGGAATTGTATGCTCTCAAGAAGAAAATGATAATCGACACGGCGAGAAGCCCGTAGTCAACGAATCGGTGAAACGACTGCCCGGCAAGGGGAACGAGGCCATAATAGGTATATCCGCCAGCTTCCAGCGCTACAGTTGAGAAAGCGTGTCCCCACATGATATTGCAAAGCAGCTGGATGGTATCGACCGCCAATAGGATAATTCCAGGTACTTTGTAAAGCTTCTTTTCTTTCCCTATCCCGCAGTATTCATCCGTAAAATGGATGAGGGCCGCCATCACCACATTCATGCCCAGGAAATAGACGTAATAGCCCATCGTGGAAAGAAATTGGTTGGAAGAAATAATGATGATGCCGTTCCCGATCATTGGCGGGACAAGCGCGCATAACATATAGGCAACGGCGCTGCCGATCTTCTTCGATGAGCGAAAAGCCGCTCTCGCAAACACGCCCAATGCGGCGATTAAGGATATCAAAATACAAAAAAAGGCAATTCTCATATTCACATCTCCATGCAGATCATTTACAGGATCATCATATCACATACTCGTACAAAATTCCAGACCACTGAATCAAAAAAGCGCCAAATTTCCCCCCGGCCAGAAGCGGGTAATAGTATTCGACCAAATCATGGCGTGACGAAAATCGACATCGCCTCCTGGCAGCAGGAACAGGATGCCCTGCGCAAAGGAGAATAAGTATTGTCTGATAAATACAAATCCCTGCGGGGTAAGCCGAATGAAATGCTGAATGTGCAGCATTGTGTAGAAATCGCCAGGAATGAAGAAAAGACAAATCATAATCGAAGCACTATTCAGCAGAGAACAATTCCGAACCGTTAATGAGTAAGTGTATCACTTGCAAGAATCCATTTTACCGAACATGAAACACATGGGTAAGAGATCATCCTTTATAATCCCACCCATGTTCCCCGTGATAGATCATGAGCCGGGTCATGCCGCCGTCGATGCAAATGTTTTCGCCGGTGATGAAGCCGGCCTTTTCGGAGCAGAGGAACAGCGCCATTTCGGCGATATCCTCCGGCTTGCCCACCCGGCCCACGGGCTGCTGGGCGGCGTCCGGGCCGATGATGGCAGAACCCGAGGTGTCGATCCAGCCGGGAGAAATGCTGTTCACCCGGGCTTTGCCCGCAAGGCTCACGGCCAGGGCGTGAGTCAGGGCGGCGATCCCGCCCTTGGCGGCGGTATAGCTCTCGGTCTGGGGCTGGCTCATGCGGTCCCGGGAGGAGGCAATGTTGATGACCGACGCGCCGGGGGCGAAATACGGCATCAGCAGCCTGGTCAGATAGAACGGCGCGGTGACGCCCACCGCCAGGGCATAGGAGAATTCCTCCCAGGTGCATTCGTCGATTCCCTTCATTAACGGCAGGGCGTTGTTGATGAGATAATCCACGTGCCCGCTTTTCTCAATGACGGACGCCGCGAACCGCTCCAAATCTTCCTTTTTGGACACATCGCCCACGAACCAGCCGCCGGGCTGAATGTCGATGATGTGTACCGTGGCCCCTTCCCGGAGAAACGCGTCGGCTATGGCTCTGCCGATGCCGTGGGCCCCGCCGGTGATGACCGCGACCTTTCCCTGCATGCAAATCCCTCCCCAAATTGGACCATCAATCCCTGGAAAACTCATTCTGATTATACCAAAGTTTTTTGAGCAGTACAAGAAATACGCTTCAATTTCCAAGCCCATCAATCCAAGGCGCTTCACTTCTTCGGAAGGGAGGCGCTTATTGATGGAATTGTTATTTTTCCTGAAAGCCTTGACAAAGTGAGCTAGCGTTCACTATAATAGACAAGGTGAGCCAACGGTCACTTAAATTTTGATGGAGGGAATTATGGTGAAAGATACAAAGGAGCGGATACTTTCAGCGGCGCTGGACATGTTTTCCCAAAATGGATACGCGGGAGCCAACATCCGGGAACTGTCTTTGTCTCTTGGGCTGGTTAAATCCGGTGTGTACAAGCATTTTGAGAGCAAGGAAGAAATATGGAATACGCTGCTGGACAGAATGATTGCTTATTACGCAGAACGCTTTGGATCGCCTGAGAACCTTCCTCCCGCACCGGAGACCCTGGAGGGTCTGGTGGATATGACGATGCGAATGGTCCATTTTACCGTTCATGATGAAATGATCGTCAAGACCCGCAAGCTGCTTTCCATCGAACAGTTCCGGGACGAACGCGCCAGGGATCTTGCCACAAAGCATTTCCTGACGGGTTTGGCAGACATGTTCACGCCTCTTTTCGCGGGCATGATGGACAAGGGGCTGCTGCGAAAGGATGATCCCGCGATGCTGGCCTTTGCCTACACCGCGCCGATCTCCGCGCTGATCCACCTGTGTGACCGGGAGCCGGATAAAACGCAGGAGGCGATGGAGCGGGTCGAAGCGTTCAGCCGGCATTTTATCAGGATTTACGGAGAGGTACGAGAAGCGAGGAATCGGGAAATGAGCCGTAAAGCGCTTGTTGTGATCGACATTCAAAACGATATCACCAAGCATTACCGGGAGATCATCGACAATCTCAACGCCGCGATCGACTGGGCGGCGGAGAACGGCATGGCTGTCGTCTACATCAAGCACAACAACCCGTCCCCCGGCACGCGCACCTTCAAGCCCGACACCAAAGGCGCGGAGCTTGTGCCGGAGCTCAAGATTGTCTCGGATCATATTTTCGTTAAGACAAAGGCCAACGCTTTGACCAGCGAAAAGTTTTCGGAATTCATCCGGGCAAAGGATATCAGGGAGTTTTACATTACCGGTGCTGATGCCACGGCCTGCGTGAAATCCACCTGCTTCAACATGACGAAGGCAGGCTTCCGCGTTCATGTGATTTCCGACTGCGTCACAAGCTATGACCTAAAAAAGCTGCCGGAAATGTTCAGGTATTATGCGGACAAGGGCTGTGAGGTCAGACCCCTGGGCGAATACCAAGGCATGATCTAATGGCGAATATGTGGAGAATGAACATGAAAAGATGTGAAATGAACGACTTGCCCGGATTGCTGGACTTCTATCGGCTTGTGATTCGGGATACCGCGGAGATTGCCGTCCATGCCCGCTGGGAATTCGGCAAGCATCCCACCGAGACGGCGATCTCGGATTATGTCGGCCGTGGCATGATGTACATCACAGAGAAGGACGCGGGGATCATCGCCGCCGTCGCTGTGACACCGTTCCAGCCAGAGGACTATCACGGCGTCGAATGGCAGGCCGATCTGGCAGACGATGAAGTCGCCGCCGTTCACATCCTCGCGGTCAACCCGCGCAGTCAGGGGCGTGGGTACGCGAAACAGATGATGCGGGATGTGATCGACCTCGCGAAGGGTATGGGCAAGAAGGCTGTCCGGCTGGATGCGCTGGCTTGCAACGCTCCCGCGCACCGCCTGTATGAATCGCTTGGATTCAAAAAGCGCGGGGTTTGCCGCTGGTACGCGGAAAATACGGGCTGGTTTGATTTCTACCTGTTTGAATGCCTGCTCTGAGCACAAAGGAGGAGAATGTCATGTCAGACTTTGAAACCGCCATCCGCATAATGAAGCATCTCTTCGGCAGGGATTACCAGTTTACCTTGTCCACCGCGAAGGACAACATCCCGTCGTCCAGGATGGTCGATACCTTCTTTGACGGAGAGAGCTTTTACGTCGTGACCCACCGCCAGTCGCGGAAAGTGACAGAAATCGAAAACAATCCAAACGTGTCCCTGTGCGGCCGGAAAATGCACGCCTTCAGCGGACAGGCATACAATATCGGGCATCCGTTGAAACCCGAAAACGCGGCTGTCCGAAGCCTCCTGATCGAAGCCTTCGAGCCGTGGTACTTCAAGCACAACGATGAATCTGACGAAAACATGTGCTTTCTGAGAATCAGTCCGACTGCGGGTTTTTTCCACGCGGACGGCACGGGATACAAGATCAATTTCACCGAAAGGAACGTCAATGCGTTCCCATTCTCTTTCGATACGGTTCTGACAGAGGACTAATGCGGAGGTCATCTAAGTAAGGTGAAGTTTATGCGTTTACAGTTATTGAAAGCGGGTACATCAGATGCATTGACACTGAACGAAATCTAGAAGCGTGCATTTGACAGTGATGTTTCCATGGGCGGACCATCGGCAGGAGGTCCGCCTGGGTATATGTCGGTTTCATTTTATACGGAGATGGCAAGACAAGGGCATCTGTACAAATTGACAGAAGAAGGCGTGATTGTCGGGGGAGCGATCCTGTTTTTGCAAGGAGACGTGCTGAACATCGGCAGGATTTTTGTTGCGCCGGAGCATTTCCGTAAGGGTTACGGATCTTTTATGATGCAGGAAATAGAATCCATGTTTCCTGGCGTAAAAGAGTTTACCCTGGACACGCCCGACTGGAATATCAGAACAAATTCTTTTTATACAAAACTGGGATATACGGAAATAAAACGGGACGGAGGTTTGATATATTTTTCAAAGCTGAACCTGACGGAGAATATGATTCGTTGGGCTGAAAGCAAACTTGGCAGCACAGCGTATGCAGGCTGGTGTCTAGCGTTTATCGAGGACGCGCTTGAAATCAGCAATCATATCGAAATATATGGTGGAGATTCCGCAAAGGAATCCTGCGAAATGTACAAGGACGCGCTGCGGGGCGGAGTTCCGGAGCGAGGCGCGTTCGTATTCTATGACTGCCTGTGTCCAAGCGAAAACGGCCCGGTCAACTGGGGACATTGCGGCGTCAGTCTCGGGGACGGCCGTGTGATCCATGCGTGGGACACGGTCCGAATCGACGACTATCTGGCGATCGAAAAGCTGACAGCGCTGACCGGAGATCATCCGGAATACCTGGGCTGGGTGGCGCTCGATCGCGTATTGAATCAAAAACCGAGAGTGTAATTTCACAAATCGGAATTTGGCAGTGAGGTAGTACAATGATTAGAATTATGAAAAACAGCGATTTAACACAATGTGGTTCGATTTATACAAAAGCATTTCCGATGGAATATTGGGGAATAGATTGGACGACAGAGAATGCCACAGAATATCTTCAGGATTTTTTTGAACAGAGAAGATTTGTGGGATTTGTATATGAGGAAAACAAAGAAGTAGTAGGGTGTATATTCGCGCTTCGTAAGATTTCAGGCAACAAAGAAGAGATTTATATTAATGAGATGGCAGTGCTTCCTGAGCGACAAGGTCAAGGAATAGGCAAGCAGTTATTAAACGCTGTTAAAGATTATAGTAAGGACAAAGGACTTGCAGGCATTGTTCTTTATACAAGCGAGTATGCGCCAGCGGCTGAGTTTTATGAGAAGAATGGGTTTAAGTTATCAAAGGGAACTATATGTATGTATTGCGAATAATTTAGGGATGCGCAAATTAAATTTTATTGACTAAGAAAGTTGGAAATATGGTTATAAGAAAAGCCACAATGGAAGATGCAGATAGTTTGCGACCTTTGTATCTTGAACTTGAGAAAGATTGATATGGGTATTTTCATCTGCTTTATGGATATTTGCCTTGGGCATAGCGGTATTGATTTTGACAAAAAACTATATCCGGATACCGGCGAAGATAAAGAATTCGTGCTGAATGCAGAGTATAGACTTGATTGACAAATTCCCGTTTGTGGAAAGGAAAAAAGATAGAAATGATCATTCGAGACTTTGAACCGAAATATACAGAGGAAGCGGCGGAAATTGCCCTGGACGTATACAATGATGAGAGAGCATGTACACAGGAGCTTCCGGAAATATCAAGCATTCCGATCCTGAAACAATTATCCGGAAACGGATTCGGCGTCGCGGCGTTTGAAGGCGGAAAAATGGTCGGATTTCTTTGCAGTGTGGAACCGTTTGAGCATGCTTTTCGTTCCACGGATGTGAGGGGCGTTTTTTCGCCCATGGGTGCGAACGGCGCGGTGATGGAAAATCACGGCAGGATTTACGCGGCATTGTATCAGGCGGCAGCAAAAAAGTGGGTAAAAGCCGGAGCGGTGTCACATGCCATTTGTTTATATGAGCATGATGAGGAAGCAAAACAGCAGCTTTTTCGGTATGGATTTGGCATGCGGTGCGCAGATGCCATTCGTCCGATGGAAACAATCGATTGGGCTGCATGCAGCGGATATGCGTTTTTGGAATTGCCCAAGGAAGATTATGCATCTGTTTATCCGCTGCATTTGGCACTGAATGAGCATTATTGCTCCAGCCCCTTTTTTATGAACCGAAAACCGGCTACGCTGGAAGCGTTTTTGGATTTTTCGGAAAGGAATAAGGAACGTTACTTCGCGGCGATGACGGGCGGAGAATTATGCGCTTATATGGAAGTGTCAGATCAGGGTGAAACCTTCGCTGCATCCGGGAATCTTTATCGTCATATCATGGGGGCATATTGTATGCCGGAACACAGGGGCAGGGGTGTATACAAGAACCTGCTGAATGATGTTATCAATACCTTGAAAACTGAGGGATATACCAGACTTGGCGTGGATTTTGAAAGCATCAATCCGTCAGGCAGCGGGTTTTGGCTTAAGTTTTTTCATGCCTATACTAACAGTGTTGTGCGCAGGATAGATGAGCGGATTATGCAGAGAGCTTCTTTGATATAATCTCGCAGGATTGTTTTAACCGCCGGAATATGGAAATGAACGGACAAAGGACAGGGGGAGATCAAAGCATGAGTAAAAGTATACAGATTCGTAAGAGAAAGAAAACGAGGTGAGACGATGATTCAGCCGTTACAAAACAATATGGATGAGATGTTTATTCTTTTTTTGCAGGAAATCCCGGCAGCGTATCAGCGCTTTGTGCTGGAGCTGGATGAATATTTGATTGCCAAGGGAAGCAAGCGGACGATCAAAGCCGCTAAAAGCGGGTTTGTGACCTCATACAGCTCCCCCGCCAGCGGAAGAGCCTTGCTGAATTATGTGTTCCGAAAAAGCGGTGTGAAGATGCGCATTTATGCAGAGTACATTGGTGAGCATCCCCAAGTTCTGAACTGCCTTCCGGACAGCATGAAATCCGATATCAAAAAAGCCGGGGACTGCAAAAAGCTGACCGGATCAGCCTGTACCCCCACATGTCCTGGGGGATACACCTTTGTCATGGACGGCGAGGAGTATCGAAAGTGCAGGAATATGGCTTTCTTCCATTCGCTGACAGCCGGGAATATGGAGCATATCCTGAAATTGATCCAGGCGGAAATCGAACACGAAGGTTGATCTGACATCATAAAGCAATCGACAAAATGGCAGAGAATGGTGTGAAGCAAACGAATTGGAATACGAGAAATGATCGAACGGCTTTTATCGTTCATCCATGAAAAACGAAGAACAGGGGCAGCCCATCGACTGCCCCCGCAATGCGTATCCGGCAATTACTTGCCGCTCATCTGGCGTTCCTGCTGTTCGATCATGCGCTTGACCATGTAGCCGCCGATATAGCCGGCCTGGCGGGAAGGCAGATCACCGTTATAACCCTGCTTCAGG
>JAFSNT010000200.1 GCA_017443295.1 Clostridia bacterium | reverse complement strand
TCCCGGGCCCCGTGCTGCTCCTGGAAGGCTTGGCCCAACTGCTGGGCCCGCTTTTTTCCGATGCCCGGCACCCGGGTGAGCTGCTCAGGATGCTCGGACAGAATATCCAAGGTGCGTTCCCCGAATTCCTGCACCAGCAGCTTAGCCGTGGCGGCGCCGATGCCGGGGATCAGGCCGGAGCCCAAGTAACGCTCGATGCCAAGCAGGGTGGTGGGCTTCCGAATTTCCCAGCCGGTGGCCTTCCATTGCCTGCCGTACTGGGGATGCTCCACCCACGCGCCCTCCAGCATCACCTGTTCCCCGGCGGCCAGGGCGGGGAGGGTGCCCACCACAGTGATCTTTTCCCGGCCCGCCCGCGCTTCCATAATGGAATAGCCGTTTTCCTCGTTGCGGAAAACGGTATTCTCGATCACGACTTCCAGCTGGCCCGCTTCGGGCCGCGCGCCGGTTTTTTCGGACATAGGCTTCCTCCCAGCGGCAAATTGTGGAACGCCGCCTTCCTATTATACAGGATCATGCCGGTTTATTCAAGCGCCGCGGACTTACCACACGCGGTAAACGCATGAATGAGAAATTGGGATTTGTCGGGGAGAGAGTACCCCCGGGGCCTCCGCGGCCCCGAACCCCGCGGCAGGGGATGATCCCCTGCACCCTCTCCTGCGGAAATTACTTGATGCGTTGAGACAGCTTGGTTCCCGTTGTTGCAATGGAAGGGAAAGCAAAACTTGACGGCCTTGTGCTTCTGGCCCGGCCGCCTTTGGCGGCCAACCCGGATGCGAAGCATCCGGGGAAAGCCAGGGAAGAACCCCAGGGGGAAAGCGAGCTTTCCCTTGGGGTTTTCCCGGCTTTCTTGGGCCAGAAGCCATCAAACTTTCGTAAACCCCGGCGCCGCAGGCGGCGCTTGTTCGATATATCCTTGCAAGCTGCTTCGCCGAGTGGGGGTCCAGGGGCGTCACGCCCCTGGCGCAGGTCTGGGCGCGCGGAGCGCCCAGCGTACCCCGACAAATCCCAATTCACGTCACACCCATCCAACGAAATCCCTCGCCGCGTCCTGAATGAAGCGCTCGAAAGCGGGCACGTCGGTATGGTTGGAAGCGAAGCACAGAATCAGGGGATGATCGGCGTACACGATGCCCACGTCGTGGGTGATGCCGTCGTCCTCGCCGGTTTTGTGGGCGATTTCCAGGCCGTGGAGGAAAAAGGGCATTTTGCCGTTGAGCCGCTGATCTTTCAGGATGCTTAGCATTTCCGCGTCGGCCTCGGGGGACACACATTCGCCCCTGTACAGCATTTCCAGCAATTGGCCCATTTCCCAGGCCGTGACGGTATTTTCCAGGCCCCGCCCGGCGGCTTCGGAATCGAACAGCAGGCGGCGCAGGGTGGATTTTTCCAGGCCCAGCGCGCGCATCCCGGCGTTCACATTTTCCATGCCTAAGCGCTGGATCAGGATATTGGTGGCGGTGTTGTCGCTGACGATGATCATGAGCGCGCACAAGTCCCGCAAGGTGACGGTGAGGCCGTCGTGCAGGTAGGTCAGCGCCC
>JAFSNT010000199.1 GCA_017443295.1 Clostridia bacterium | reverse complement strand
GTGAAAAGTGGAAAGTGAAAAGTGAAATTTTATATAGTCCGTGAAAACTGTCGCAATGCAACGCGCTTACTATTCAAATTTTCACTTTCCACTTTTCACTTTCCACTTTCTTTAAGTTTACTCCAGGTCTCCCGACAGCGTAAGCAAGGCGATGGCCGCCGCCAGTCCCGCCGTTTCCGTGCGGAAGATGCGGGGGCCAAGGGTGACGGGCACGGCCCCGGCGGCCTTCATTTGGTCGATTTCCTCCGCCGTAATGCCGCCCTCCGGGCCGATGACGATGGCCACGTTCTTTTGGCCCTGCCATTTGGCCCGGACGCCGTTGCCCCGCTCTTCCTCCCAGGGAACCAGCACCAAATCATAATTCCGCATTTCGCCGCAGAGCTGCTTGACGGAAATGGGCAGCCCCATTTCGGGGATCAGCGCCCGGCCGCTCTGCTTGGCGGCCTCGGCGGCGATGCGCTGGAAGCGGGCCTGCTTTTTGGCCGCGTCCTTGCCCTCCCATTTGGCGACGCACCGGGAAAAGGCCACCGGCACCATGCGGCATACCCCCGCCTCCGTACACTTCTGGGCGATAAAATCCATCTTTTCCCCTTTGGGCACGCCCTGGTACAGGGTGATTGTAACGCTGGGTTCCGGGGAAGGCAGCATATCGTAAAGCCGCAGGATCACCCGGGGCGACGTTTCCGCAATCGCCGCTCTGTACAGATTCCCTTCGATCAGCGCCTGGCATTCGTCCCCCGCGCCCATGCGCAGCACCTTCAGGGCGTGGGCCTCCTCCTCCGGCGGCAGCTCCGCCCGGTTTTCGTCGAGCCGTGCGGCAAAAAAACGGTGCATCTTTCTTTCCCTCCCCAGGTTTCCTGATGGAACGAAAGTATTGTAACACAATATTCCACAAAAATGAATCTTTTCTTTATAACGCGGAAAGTGAAAACAGAATCATGTCCCAAAATCAATGGAAATCATGATATATTTCCACTTTCCACTTTTCACTTTCCACTTTACGCGGCATAAAGCGTTCATTATTGACAGCGACCGACCTGTTACCCAATTTTTTTACTTGTGATTCGCCCCCGTTTCTGGTATACTGTATCAGGTGATTTTTCGCGCAAGTACGCACGAAGGAGGTCAGCATCCTTTGAGTAATTATGATCCTTATTCTTCCGATCCCCAGCAGCCGGCGACGCGCCATCGCCGCAGCGACCGGCACAGCCGCGGGGGAGCCGCGCCTGCCGCCGAATCGGTTCAGCCCGTTTCCGAGGAACAGGAGCAGGGGCGGGAAATTCAATGGGAGCGCCGCCAGCCCCAGTCCTGGCCGGAGGACAGCGCCGAAGCGCCCCGCCAGGCGTCCGCCCCCCGCAGGGTGCTTTCCGCCCGGGAGGAGGGCCTGTATATGCGCAAGACCGGCCGTCAGGACGACGGCGGCGACGACGATGATTACGACGACGAATACGACGACGACGCGCGCCGCTTCCCGTGGCTGAAAATTTTGGGCGTCCTGCTGGCCGTGGCGGCAGTGTTTTTCGCCGCCCTGTTTTTCGTCAAGGACGCGGGGCCGCTCAATCCCCTGAAGGAAGCCGTCACCGGCCTGATCGGCGGAAAGGCCGTGAAAGCGCCGGGCGAGGTGCTGTCCTTCCAGGCCGCGTCCAACGAGGGCGTCACCAGCAGCCGCATGCTGTTCAGCGTGACCACCAACCAAGCCGTGGACGGCGTGCGCCTGGAGGACGCCGACGGCGAAGAGATCCCCTGCACCGCCGCCCTGAAAAACGGCGTGAACGAAACCAACAAGGTTTGGAACATCACCGCCATTTTCGACGCGCCCTATTCCGGCGACGTGTACGCCGTGATCCGGGAGGGCGAGGCCTGGAAGCGCACGGATAAATCCGTTTCCCTGGTCGTTACCTCCCCCACTCCCGCCGCGACGGGCTGGACGACGGTAGCGCCCCCGTTCACACCCACGCCCACGCCCGCGCCCACCCCGGCCCCCACCGAGGTGCCCATGGCCGTGGTGCTGCCCCTGGAAACCCAGGCCGACGACGGGGCGGAAGGCACCGCCCTGCCGGTGATCACCTGGGCGCCCACCAATCCGCCGCCGCCCACGGAGGAACCCACCGAGGAACCCACGGAAGAACCCACCCCCGAACCCACGGCGGAGCCGACGGAGGAACCCACCCCCGCGCCCACGGCCCTGCCCACCGTAACGCCCACCCCCACCCCCACGCCGGATCCCACCGCCACGCCCCTGCCCCGGCTGGAGGCTTACGCCGGTTCCGGCAGCCTGAAAACCACGGACGCCGTGTATTCCGGCGCAAAGACCACCACCGTCAGCCGCGAGGCGGGCTATGTGGCCCCCCATCCGGACCGGTATTCCTACTACGTCTCCGCCGGGGTACTCACCTTCCGGGGCGATAACTTCCGCCGCAACGCCGCTTACGGCACAGCCGAGGTGGAAAAGCAGCAGCTGTCCCTTTTGTGGCAGGTGCCCCTGGGGTCTCTCCGCACCGAGGACAACGGCACCCTGTACGGCGTGGGCTGGACGGGCCAGCCCGCCATCGTCAAGTGGACCAAGGAAGTCCGCGAGGGCATGAACCTGTACGAGGAAAAGAAAACCACCGCCAAGCTGCGGGAAGTGATCTTCGGCGCCCAGGACGGCAAAATCTACTTCCTGGACCTGACCGACGGCTCCCCCACCCGTGACCCCATCAACGTGGGCTTCCCCCTGAAGGGCAGCGTGTCCGTGGACAGCTTCGTGCGCCCGCTGCTGGCCGTGGGCCAGGGCATTTCCAAGCTGGCAAACGGCAAGACCGGCAAAATCGGCCTGCACATCTATAATCTGGTGGACGGCAAGGAGGCCTATTTCCTCAACGGCCGCCAGTCCAGCTCGCAAAAGCAGTATTCCACCAACGGCGCGTTCGACGGCTCCGCCCTGTTCCTGAACAATAACCGGGACGTGGACGCCCTGATCGTGGCCGGGGAAAACGGCCTGCTCTACACCCTGGACCTGCACAGCAAGTTTGTTTACCCCTCCGAACGCCTGGATCCCAACGCCAAGCTGTCCATGAGCATCAAGCCCTCCGTGCTGTACCTGTACACCAAGGCCGCCGCCGAGGATAAAAAGCTGGTCAGCGTGGAAAGCAGCGTGGCCATGTACGATCAGTACATCTATATGGCCGACACCTACGGCGTGATCCGCTGCGTGGATTCCGACACCATGAAGACCGTTTGGGCCATGGACGGCGGCGACAACATCGACGCGGCCATCGCCCTGGATATGGACAGCGAAACCAGCGTGAGCCTCTACACCGGAAACACGGCCTTCAACCGCTTGGGCAGCAAAAAGGACGTGACCATCCGCCGCATGAACGCCCTCACCGGCGAGACCCTGTGGACGTATGATATCAAGTGCGATTACGATAAGAACCAGCTTTCCGGCTGCAAGGCCAGCCCCGTCATCGGCCAGAACAGCATTTCCGATCTGGTGTATTTCACGGTCAACAAGGTTAGCTCCGGCGGCAGCAAGCTGCTGGCGCTGGATAAGCAGACCGGCCGCCTGGTGTGGGAATACGCCATGAAGGACGACAGCATTTCCTCCCCCGTGGCCGTGTACAACGAAAAGGGCGACGCCTGGATCGTTCAGGGCGACCAGGGCGGCAACCTGACCATGCTGGACGCCCGCACCGGCGCGGTGAAATCCACCGTCAACCTTGGCGGCCCCATCGAGGCCAGCCCCGCCGTGTACAAGGAATATCTGGTGGTGGGCACCTGCGGCAAAACCAACGCCTGCATGTACTGCCTCAAGATCGAATGATTCTCCATTGAAATATGGCCACAGCGGACACGCGCCGCTGTGGTCTTTTTTCATGATTATGGGAGGCATCAGCCTGTAGGGGCGGATAATATCCGCCCGCCTCCGGCAACATATTGATATTGTTTGATTTCCAGGCGATTCGTCTTCCGCCTACCCAATTGCCGTCACACCGTCACGCTGACGCCGTTCACCTCCACGCCCTCGTCGGCGCGGATGAGGATGTAGCTGTGGCCGTCGATCAGGCGGGTTTCCACCAGGTCGGTGCGGTCGGAATTGATTTTGATGACCACGCTGGGGGTTTTCACCTCGAACTGCTTGGGGCTGGTGATGTTCACGGCGCTGATGCGGGCCTGTTCGCCGAACGCCTGATCGTACTGGTCGTTGAAGGCTTCCATCTTGGCGGTGGATACGCCGCACTCGGCCAGCACGTCGGTCACGTCGTACTTGGTCAGCTTCAGGGGTTCGGCGTGCTTGTCCTGCTTCTGCTCCTCTAACTTTTCCATCACCTGCTCGTGTACCGCCTGCATGACCTCCATGCTGCATTCTTCCTGGAGGCTCTGTTCCAGCAGGGTCTGAAATACCTCCCGCTGGTGTTCGGCAGGCATGGGCATATCGGAGCGGAACACGGCGTTCACGAAATCCTCGTGGCTCAAGGACGTATCCCGGGTATAGTACAGCGCCTGATAAATGTTGGCGGCCCCTTCCTCAAAGGCGGGGAACAGGAAGCCCATTTCCGGCGCGCCCACGATCCAGTCCGCTTCCCGGCTGCGGAAATCGTTGTTTCCCGCGTCGTAGGAAAGGGTGGGCTTGGTGAGCTTCACCGGGCACACGCTGCATAAGATGTAATGGAACACCCCGTCGGAGCGCTCAAAATCCTTGCTCCCGTCGTCCCTGGAGCGGAAGGGCACGTCGTAGCCGTCGTGCATGAGCAGGATCAGGTAATGATCCTCGGTCTGCAGATTGCCGATGATCTGCTGGAAGAAGTATTCCACCGTTTCGTCGTCCTTGAGGGCGGTGTCCTTTAAGGCGGTGAGCAACTGATGCTCCGGGGAATCGGCCATGCGCTCCGGGTCAAAATCAATGTCGATCAGGTTTTGCCCCTGGGTGCCGGACAGGGTGCGCTTGAAAATGGTCAGATATTTTTCCGCTTCCTCCTGGCCCATGCCCTGGAGATAACGGGTGAAGGAGGAAATCACTTCCCCCTGGTTGTTCACATAGCAGCCCCGGATGCAGGTGATGTTGTTGTGTTCCAGATTGAAACGGCGTTTGATTTCGCCAATGTCCTTCTTGTTCATAGCTCCCTCTTATCTCTTTTTGATGTTCGCGGAAAACCGCCGAGATGGAATTATAGCACATTTTTCTGAAAAAGGGAAGGAAACCGGAGAAAAAGAAAGAACTGAATAAGGGGCGTATTTGGCGCGCCGAAGCGTGAAAGAATACTTTAACGAAGGTAGGAAGTAGGAGGTAGGAAGTAGGAGGTTTATTTTGTGTTTACACAAAAGCCCTTTCATTTCGCCGAATTCCTTTGGAAGACCATATAAAACCTCCTACCTCCTACTTCCTACCTCCTACCTGATTTATCGTGTTCTTTCACAGAACAAATGAAATATGCTATCACTTGCCATGAGGGGGGGTTCTTTTGCATTCCTTTATCGCAAAGCACCGGAAAAACGAGCGGCTGACGGCCTATATCGAAATCGTGCTGGGCTGCATGATCGGCGGCGCGGCCTATCCCCTGTTCCTGGTGCCCAACAACATCGCGCCGGGGGGCCTGACGGGCGTCGCCACCATTTTCAATTATCTGTGGGGATGGCCGGTGGGCGTCACCAGCATGGCGCTGAACCTGCCCCTGTTTGTGATCGGCTGGAAGGCCATGGGCAAGGTGTTCGTGTTCCGGTCGCTCATCGCCACCTTCCTGTTTTCCGCGTTCATTGATCTATTGCAATTCCCGCCGCTAACCGACGATATCCTGCTGGGTTCGGTGTACGGCGCGCTGGTGCTGGGCGTGGGCCTTGGGCTGATCCTGCGGGGCGGGGCCACCACTGGCGGCTCGGACATGATCGCCCGGATGGTACACAAGCAATTCCCCATCGTCACGGTGGGCATGTTCCTGTTTCTGGTGGACTGCGCGGTGATCCTGTGCGCCGCCTTCACCATGAGCGCCCGGGCCGCCCTGTACGCCCTGATCTGCATTTTTATCAGCGCCAAGGCGGTGGATCTGGTGCTGGCCGGTTTCGGCTCGGCCAAGGCGTGCTTCATCATCACCAACCGGGCGGAGAGCATATCCTCCCGCATCACCCGGGAAATGGAGCGGGGGGCCACCCTGCTTTCCGCCACCGGCGCTTACAGCGGCAAAAGCCACACCCTGCTCATCAGCGTGGTGAGCCAGCGGGAGGTGATTCCCATGAAAAAAATCGTGCGGCAGGAGGACGAAAAGGCCTTCATGTTCATCACCGACACGCACGAGACCTTAGGCGAGGGGTTCAGCGCACTAAATGGGGAATGAAAACGCCAAAAACGCCCTTGCATCTTTTCCTCCGTCATGCTATGATTGTTCCGTTCCCCTTGGAGAACGGAGAAAGGATTTGTAACGCATGAACATGTTAGAAGCCGCCGTCCTGGGCATTATCCAGGGACTGGCGGAATTTTTGCCCATTTCCTCCAGCGGCCATCTGGAAATTGCCCAGCGGCTCATGGGCCTGGAGGGCGATTCCGTATCTATGATGCTGCTCACCGTGCTGCTCCACGTCGGCACCCTGGCGGCGGTGATCACTGTGTTCTGGGAAGACTGGATGGAAATTCTGCGGCGTCTGTTCCGCGCCAAGCTGCTTTGGCTGCTGGTGGTGGCCTCCCTGCCCGCCGTACTCGTCAAATTCGGCCTGAAGGCCGTTCATATCGACATCGACGAGGCCTTTGGCGGCGGGTTTTTGGGCATCGGCTTCCTGACCACCGGCGTGTTTCTGCTTTTGGCCGAGCTGTTCAGCCGCAAGGGCAGGCATGCCCAGGAAAAAGAGGTCACCATGAAAAACGCCGTGGTCATGGGCTGCTTCCAGGCCGTGGCCATGATCCCCGGCGTATCCCGCAGCGGCTCCAGCACCTTGGGCGGCTCCATCACGGGCCTGACCAAGCGCACCGCCATCAAGTTTTCTTTCCTCATGAGCGCCCCCGCCGTGCTGGGCAGCCTGATTTTAGAGGGTAAGGACGCTTACGATCAGGGCGCTTTCGGCTTCCTGATGGAAAACCTGTTCCCCATCCTGCTGGGCATCGCGCTGGCGGCGGCGGTGGGCTACCTGACGGCCCGCGCCATGCTGCAATTCATCAACAAAGTGTCCTTCGTCTGGTTCGCCCTGTACGTGTTCCTGCTGGGCGCGGTGGTGCTGTACCTCCAGGCCAACGGCATCGCCGGTTTCCCGCCCATCTCCACCCCGTTTTCCTGATTGCTTCCGCAAATGAAATAAGGGCCGGTGCAAGCGCATCGGCTCTTTTTTCGTGCTTCGTAAATGACGAGCCGGAAAGAGCAGCCCGATTCAGCGCTGAGCGTGAAAAAATAGTCAAGTACGATTTGGCAAATCATACTTGACTATTTTTTTCTGCTGACGAATCGCGGCGGCTTTTCCGTTTATTCCGCTTTTTCGATATGTTCCTTCATCCATTCCATGGCTTTGCCGTAGCCCGCAAAGCCCAGCCCCATAAAGTGGGCCTGGCAGGCCATGCCCGCGTAGCTGATTTGTCGAAAGGCTTCCCGCTTGGTGATGTCGGTCAGATGTACTTCGGCGACGGGCAGGTTTACGGCTTTCAGCGCGTCCAGGATCGCCACGGAGGTGTGGGTGTAGGCGGCGGGGTTGATGACGATGCCGTCCTTTTCCCCGTAGGCGCTCTGAATTTTGTCCACCAAATCCCCTTCATGGTTGCTCTGATACAGCTCCACATCAATATTCAATTCCCCGGCCTTTTCCAGGATGTACCGCTTCAAATCTTCATAAGTCTCAGCGCCGTACAGGTGCTTTTCACGGATGCCCAGCATGTTCAGGTTCGGCCCGTTCAGGATCAGCAGCTTCATCGAATCCCTCCAATATTTGCTCGACGGCTTCCTCCGGTGTGCCGTCGTTGTCGATCATGTAATCCGCGCAGGCCCGGTACAGGGGCGTGCGGGCTTCCTCCATGCGTTTCAGGGCGTCTAAGCCTGTGGACAGGGGACGGCCCTGGGTGCTGAGTTTTGCAAGGTCGCGTCGCACCCACACCACCGCCGCGTTCTGCCGCAGGGCGCGAACATTTTCTTTCCGCAGTACGGCCCCGCCCCCCGTGGCGAGGACGCAGCCGCTTTCCTTCCCGTACTCCTTTACGATTTCGCTTTCCATGTCCCGGAAGGCCCCTTCCCCCCGGTTTTTGAAGATTTCGGGGATGGGGCCGAAGCGCTTCACAATTTCTTCATCCAAATCAATGAACCGCTTGCCTAACTTTTCGGCGGCGGTGCGTCCCAGGGTGGATTTTCCGCTGCCGGGCATGCCGATCAAAACAAGGTTCAGGCATTCCCGCCGCACGCTTTTGTACGCTTCCGCAATTTTTTCTTCGGGGATTTCTTTGTTCAAAAACAGCCGGGCCGCGTGCCACGCCTGGGCCACCAGCATCCACAATCCGTCGATGTGCGGGATGCCCGCTTCCTCCGCGTCCAATAAAAGCGCCGTTTTCGCCGGGTTGTAGATCACGTCCGCCACCCCGCACAGCTTGGGGAAGCGCCGGATGTCCACGGGCGAAACCAGATTCCCGGGGTACATGCCCACGGGGGTGGAATTGATGATGATTTCCGCGTCGGTATGCTTTTCGTATAAATCCTCATATGTCACCGGCCCGGAACGGGAAACCACGGTATATTCCGCCGCCTGACGCACCTGGCACGCCGCCTGGGCCGTCAGGGAGGTGCCCCCGCTGCCGAGGATCACAACCTTTTTCCCCGTAAGCGTTATGCCCGCCCGGTCCAGCATGAACAGCATGCCGGGCAGATCGGTGTTCTCCGCGCAGAGCTTCCCTTCCC
>JAFSNT010000198.1 GCA_017443295.1 Clostridia bacterium | reverse complement strand
TTGTTCTGTGCTATAATTCCTTCCGGTATAGTTTATCATCAACCTGATTATACCAAAAAAACGGAAATCTCCCAAGTACTTTCACTTGAGAGATTTCTGTTTTTTATGTCCGTTTTTCCAGAGGACTTTTTTCACAGCCCCTTTCTTCATTTCTTGCGCATATGATTTTCTCCCCAAAATTCACATGATTTTGTGATAGATTTGAGGCGGAGAATCAGATGTTCAGAATGATATGGAATTTATCTGTGGCCAGGAGGGGCAAAATGGAGTACAAGGGGATTCGCAAGATACACGAGGGTAAATTCATCACCCGTTATGATGTGGATTACATCACCGCGGAGGGAAATCCAAAGACCTATGAGATGATCAGTCGGAATCGGGATATCCAAACGCTGGATGATTTGCAGAACAAAACGCCAAATGCCGTGGTCATGGTTTTGACGGATGCGCATAAGGAACGCATTCTGGTCAACCGGGAATACCGCATGGCCATGGCGCAGTGGATCTACAATTTTCCGGCGGGGCTGATTGATCCGGGGGAGAGCGTGGAGGAAAGCGCGAAGCGTGAGCTGTGGGAGGAAACCGGATTGCGCCTCGTGCAAATTGATGATATACTGGATAACAGCTACAGCGCCATTGGTTTTTCCAATGAGCGAAACGTATGTGTCTTCGGCGTGGCTGAAGGAACTTTTCGCAAAAGTACCTCTGATGCCGAAGAAATTGTCCCCGGTTGGTACACGAAGGACGAAATCAAACAATTGCTGCGGGCAGAACCTTTTGCGGCCCGAACCCAAGCCTACTGCTATGCATGGGCGAACAGCTGAGATGCTTCTGCCTTAATCTTTACACCGATATGCGTTTGTTTGGAAAACGGCAGGCCAGCCCGAAAGAAGGAAACGCCGCATGATGATCTATATTGACGCTGACGCTTGTCCTGTGACGCGAATCGCGGAGGAAATCGCCCGGCGGCACGAAATCCCCGTGACCTTGCTGTGCGATACCAACCATGTGCTGACCTCGGATTACAGCACCATGAAGGTCATCGGCGCGGGAGCGGACGCGGCGGACTTCGCCCTCATCAACCTCTGCCAGCGCGGGGATATCGTGATTACCCAGGATTACGGGGTGGCGGCGCTGGCGCTGGGCAAGGGAGCGCGGGCCATCCACCAGAGCGGCAAATGGTTCACAGATGACAACATCGACGGGCTGCTCATGGATCGGCATTTGGCGAAGAAAGCCCGGCGCAGCGGCAAGCATCATTTGAAAGGCCCCGCCAAGCGCACGGAAGAGGATGACAAACGGTTTGCCGAGAGCTTTGAACGATTGATCCGGGAGGCGCTTTATGATTCGTTTCATCATGCATGATCCTTTCTTTCTGGTGCAAAAGTCCGAGCCTGCCACGGAAGCAGACCGTCAGGTCATCGGGGATCTTCTGGACACCCTGCGGGCCAACCTGGATCGCTGCGTGGGCATGGCCGCCAACATGATTGGCGAAAAGAAGCGCATCATCGTATTCTGCAACGGGCCTGTGCAGATGGTCATGGTCAATCCGCAGATCACCGCAAAATCGGGGGAATACGAAACCGAAGAGGGCTGCCTGTCCCTGGCGGGGACGCGAAAAACAAAACGATATCGGAAAATCACCGTTGCGTATCAGGATCAGACGTTCAGAAACAAAACAGCGTCCTTTGAGGGGTTTACCGCACAAATTATCCAGCATGAGATCGACCATTGCGACGGGATTCTGATTTGAGGGCGAAGGAACAGAAACCTCATTCAAGCCCGATGCGCGGCTTCTTGAACCGGTGTAGGCGCTGACTATGGGAAGAAATTCACCAGTCCAGAAAGCGCATTTGCGTACCGACAGCAGGGCTGAACGTGCTTCGGCAGTATTTGCACAGACTGGAGTAGGAGAGGAAGGAATTCAATGAATCATACATGAGGAGGTCAGGACAATGGAACGGACATATCCCAATCAGTTTTCCCGCATCGGGGTCAGCGACGCGGAGGCGCGGGAACGGGTGGAGCGCTGCTTTGATACGCTCTTTTTTGACCCCGGGGAGAAAATCTATCAGGATGTGGATTTGGACAGCGGCTGCATGGTGGATACCGGCAACATCGACGCCCGAACCGAGGGCATGAGCTACGGCATGATGATGTGCGTGCAGATGAACAGAAAGGATTTATTCGATAAGCTGTGGCGGTTTGCCATGCGGTACATGTATCACGCGGACGGGATATACAAAGGCTATTTCGCCTGGTCCGTGCGGCTGGACGGAAAGCACAACGCCGAAGGCCCCGCCCCGGACGGGGAGGAATACTTTGCCATGGCGCTGTTCATGGCCTCCGCCCGCTGGGGCGAAGGCGAGGGCATTTTCGCGTATGCCGCTCAGGCCAGAGCAATCCTGCGGCACTGCGTCCACCAGCCGGAAATCGTTCCCGGCGGGCGGGCCATGTGGGATGCGGACAATCACATGATCCGCTTTGTGCCGGAGGCGGATTTTTCCGATCCCAGCTATCATCTGCCCCATTTCTATACGCTGTTCGCGGAACGGGCGAACCCGGAAGACCGGGCGTTCTGGCTGGAGGCGGCCAAAGCCAGCCGGGAATATATCGTGAAAAGCGCTCACCCCGTCACCGGCATGAGTCCCGAATACGCGGAATATGACGGAACGCCCAGGCTGTTATTTGGGAAGCCCTTCACCTATTATTCCGACGCTTACCGCGTGGTGATGAATATCGCCCTGGACACCCTGTGGTTCGGGCGGAATGAGGGCATGGCGCGGATCGCCACAAATCTCCAGGATGTTTTTCATGGCATTCCTGAAAGCGATTACCGCGCCTATCAGATCGACGGAACGCCCACGGATGAACCGGCTATGCATCCCGTTGCCATCACCGCCGTGCTGGGGGCCGCTTCTATCGCAAGCGAAAGCGCTTCTGCGGACGAATACCTCCGCGCCTTCTGGCAGACGCCCCTGCGCACGGGCAAACGCCGGTATTACGACAACTGCCTGTACTTTTTCAGCCTGCTGATGCTGGCGGGGATGTATCGGATTTACTGACGGACGGAAACAAAACGGGCCGGGGATATATGCCCCGGCCTCCGCTTTGTTTTGGCGCTTTTTCCCCTGCCGAAAACGCTTTCCCGCATAGAAAGCTTTTCCCCTTTCTCCGCCTGCTCAAAATGTGATCGGCAGGAAGGAAGCAAGCGCCGCGAGCAGCACCGCGGGCAGCAGATTCGCCACTCGGATTTTCTTGCCCCAGACCAGGTTGATCCCCACGCAGAAGATCAGCACATTGCCGACCAGCGAAAGATAGCCCATGGCGGCGTCGGTCATGACGGGCTTGAGGAAGGAGGCCAGCAGCGTCAGCCCGCCTTCCCACAGGAAAACGGGCAGCGCCGAAAAAACGCAGCCCTTGCCTAAAGAGCAGGTCATGACCATGACGATGATCAGGTCCAGGATCGCTTTCGCTCCCAGCGTGGACCAATCGCCCGCGATGCCGTCCTGAATCGCGCCGACAATGGCCATGGCGCCGATGCAGACCGTGAGGGACGTGGTCAGAAAACCGTTCACGAACCCCTGATCCCTGGCGTTGCCGGTTTTGATTTTCAGCCATTCGCCAAAGCGTTCAAAGCCGCGCTCGATGTCGATCATTTCACCGAACAGGCCGCCCAGGGCCAGGCACGCCACCACCAGCATGGCCCCGCCGCCGGGAAACAAATCGTGGTGCAGCATATATTGCAGGGCCCCGGCCATACCGATGAACAGCGTGCCCACGCCGCAGGCCATGGTCAGGGTTTCCTGGTGGCGCTGTTTCAGCAGCCGTCCAAACAGATGGCCGCATATGCCGCCGATTACGATGGCTCCTGTGTTGACAAGTGTTCCAATCATTTTTGCTTCTTTTCCTCGCTGTTCCAGCCTGCTCAGGCGTTTTCACGGCGCGAAAGCAGAGACCTGATCCTTGCCTGCGGCGCGCCGCGCGGCCACAATATTTTTACAAACACTTGACTTAGAGTAAACTTTAAGATTTATGATACCCAGGAACGAAAGTTCCAAGCCTGCATACCGCGCCGCGGGAAGCGCCGCGGTATGCCTGACCCGCCGGGAATGGCGTCGGCTGCATCTTTCGGCAGGCAAATTCCTGCCCTGACGGATGAAAAGGATGACTTCATGCTGAGACACGCTACCATGGATATGACGGAAGGCAGGCCGCTGCGCCTGCTTTCGGTCTTCGCGCTGCCGCTGCTCATCGGCAACATTTTTCAGCAGGCCTACAATCTGGCGGACTCCATGATCGTGGGCCAGATGCTGGGAGCCAACGCCCTGGCCGCGGTGGGGGCCACCGGCTCCATTTCTTTTCTGTTCTTTTCCCTGTTCAGCGGCATCAGCGGCGGCTGCGGCATCGTGACCGCCCAGTATTTCGGCGCGCGGCAGGAAGACAGGGTGCGTCTGGCCATCGCCAATTCCGCCTATATCACGCTTTCTTCCTCCGTGCTGACCGGCGCGATTGCTTTTTTCATGGTGCCTGCGGTGCTTTCCTGGATGGGCACGCCGGAGGAAATATTGCCCGACGCCATCGTGTACATGCGCATGACATCCCTTTCCGTGCCCCTGATCGCCATTTACAATTATGCTTCCTCCATGCAGCGGGCGCTGGGCGATTCCCGCACGCCGCTGTATTTCCTGGTGCTGTCCTGCCTGCTCAACGTGGGGCTGGATCTTTTGTTCGTGGGCGCGTTCGGCTTAGGGGTCTTCGGCGCGGCGCTGGCTACCATGCTCTCCCAGCTTTTGGCGGGGCTTGGTTCCCTTTGGTACGCGTTCCGCCGCAATCCGTATTTCCGTTTTACCAGGAAGTATCTCGCCTATGAACCGGAAATCGTCAAGGGCGCGCTGCGTTTGGGCCTGCCCCTGGCGCTGCAGTGGAGCCTCATCGCCATTTCCACCACCGCCCTGCAAACGGTGGTCAATTCCTTCGGCGCGGCTGCCGTGGCCGCTTATACCGCCACCAACCGCTTAGAGCAGCTGGTGCAGCAGCCCTTCGGCTCCATGAGCATGGCCCTGTCCACCTATTCCGGCCAGAACAAGGGGGCCGGGAAGACGGATCGCATTCGCGCGGGCTTTAAGGACAGTATGCTCGCCATGATCGTTTTGTCCGCCGGGATGCTGCTGATCATGCAGCTGTTCGGAAACGGGCTGGTGGGCCTGTTCGTTCAGGAAGAAGACGTGATCGCTTTGGGCGGCCGGGCGCTGAAAATCACCAGCCTGTTTTACGTGTTCTTGGGCGTGATCTACGTCACCCGGGGCGTACTCAACGGCGTGGGCGACGCGTTCTTTTCCTTTATCAATGGGGCGGTGGAAATCGTGGGCCGCATGGGTCTGCCGCTGCTGCTGCTCCGGTTCACGGCCATCGGCGTGTGGTCCATCTGGATTACGGCGGGGCTGACTTGGATGCTGGCGGGCGTTTCCTGCATCCTGCGCTACATATCCTGGCGGAAAAAACTGAAAGCGCGCGAAGCGTAAGCGTTTCCCGGCGGAGGCTTTCCAAACTGACGCTCCGATCAGGATAAACCGCGCATGTATTTTTCCGCAAACGCGTCCATGGGCAGCGGCTTGGAGAAATAATACCCCTGCAGATAATCGCAGCCGATTCCGGCCATGGCGTCGGCCATTTCCCGCGTTTCAATGCCTTCCGCGGTAATACTGAAGCCCATTTGCCTGAACGCCTGAACCAGCGCGGGCAGCAGGGCGTCCCGGTCCCGAATATAGTCCCAGACAATGCTCATGTCCAGCTTGATGTTGGAGAAAGCGTATTTCTTCACCTGATGGAGATTGGAGAAGCCGGAGCCGTAATCATCCAGGGAAATCTGGAACCCGCAGTCCAGCAGGTCTTCGATCTGCTGATCCTGCTTGGCGTAATTGATCATGGATTCTTCCGTGATCTCCAGGTGTATCTGTTCGGCAGGAACGGCGCGTTCCTTCAGGATGGAGGAAAAAAGACTGGGCAGGTTGCTGTGCATGCACTGGATCGGGGAGAGGTTCACGTTGATCCAGCTGACCCCGGCATTCTTCAGGCTGTGTTCGCTGAGAAAGGCGCAGACCTTGCGCAGCACCTGTTCGCCCAGCAGGTTGATCCTTCCGTTCTTTTCCGCGACCGGAATAAACAGCCCGGGCGCGATCAGCTTTCCGTTATCGTCCCGGATGCGTGCCAGCGCTTCGGCGGCCACGGCCCGCATGGTCCGGCTTTCCACGATCGGCTGCAGAAATACTTCCACCGCGTCGTCTTCAAGCGCTTTGTCCAGCCAGCGCTTCACCTCGATCTGCCGGTTGATCTCCTCCAGTGTTTCTTCCGTCATCAGAGTCTGTTCGATATCATTGCTTCCGCCCGCCTTATCCAGCGCGTAGATCAGCGTGTTTACGATCCTGTCCGAAGATTCCGTCCGGCCGGACAAGCCGATCTCAACATAGGTTGCGTCCAGGTACAGGTCGGCCCCCTCCGCCTGCCAGGGAGAGCGGAAGCGCTCGGAGATAAGGCGGCGAATCTCTTCCCAGTCGGCCCCGTCCGCGCCGGCCAGCGCGAAATTGCCGCCCCGGAGATAAAACAGCAGGCACTGCGGGAACTTTTTTACCAGATACATGATGATCAGATTCAGACCCTGATCCATCTGCGTGCCGCCGTACATGCTGCGTTCGTCGTTGTAGTTCCGGATTGCGAAACCCAGGACGCGTTTGTCCTTCCGGTGCAGCGGGTCGTTCAGCCATTCCGTAAACGCCCGGGTATTGAAGGCCGGGCCGCGGTCCGTGATATAGAGATCGGGATTCTGAAAAGAAAGGAAGATCACCAGGATCGCCAGCAGGCAGAACACGTTCATGATCAGATACTGCGGGAACATGATCCGGGCCGCATTGCCGGCGATCAGAATCAGGTGATAGGCCAGGGCGCTGACGAACGTGCTTCTGCGGATGCGCCTGCGAAAGCGGATCAGCAGAATGATTCCCGTCAACAGGTAGAAAAAGGAGTTCACCATCAGCACCCCGTACAGCGGCCCGCGGTGATAACCCGCGCTGTCAATGGAATAGACCGCGCCGGTCATCGGGCTGGAAAGCACGATCGCTTCGCTGACCAGAAAAACCAGATACATCAGATACTTTCGGCTCGAATATCCGGAATGATCCAGCTTAAGCAGCACGGTCGTCAGCTGGAAAAACGCCAGGGATCTGGCAATAAACGCGGCAAAATACAGCAGATTCAAAAATGATACCAGCGGGATGGACAGCGATTGGTAATGATCGTCCGCCTTGGTTGCCAGAATATCCGTGAGGATCGTTACGATATCCGTGACGACGAGCATCAGGAACGCTTTGTTCAGCCGGTTTGGAAGCCGGGGACGGAAAAAATAGAACACCAGAAGAACTGCCAGCACCAGCAGGCTTGGAAACACAAAATCAGTATTCCACACCGCACTCAATCCCCTTTGAACCGATTGCTTTCCCCGTTTGTTTTACCGGATGGCCGCCCGTATGGATCAGCCCCAAGCGCCGTCAATCGTACAAGTTAAACCCGGTTTCCGGACGGTCCGCGCAGGCTTTCCCGTCCTCGTACAGGGCGGGCGGCGATGGGCGCGCCTTGGGTTCGTTTGCATAAGCCATCGGCCTGCCTTCTTCCGGTTCAGTCAAATCCTGGAACGAATACATCCAATAATTGGATCATAAACCTTAGAGTATGGTTTAAGTCAAGGCAGAAATAAAAAAACTCCCTAAAGCAGGATCTTTTTCAAGCGGGAGAAGCATTTAAGCTGCCATTCGCACATTTGATAAAAAAATCAAGCCGCGGGATTCTTCCCGCGACCCGAAGGTGATGCTGGTGGGTTTGCTCACCAGAATTTCATCCATGCTCACATCCAGCAGGCGGCTGAGGGCGAAGAGGTTATCCACGGAGGGCAGGTTCTGGCCGGATTGCCATTTGTAGATGGCCCGGGGTTCATCGAAGTGAAAAAAGCCTTGAATGTCCCGGACGGTCAGGCCCTTTTCCCGCCGTAAGCGCAGGATGTTTTTGCCGGTGGCCTCCAGGTCGATGACAGGAAACGGTTGTTCATGCATACAAATCGCCTCCTCTATTCAATTGCTTGGCTTATTGTACCACACTTTTTCAGAAATGCAAGAAAAAAACAATCAAACTCCAATATTTCTGCTCATGCGGAAAAATATGAAAATCAAGCGTTAAGCGAGCGCCTGACAGCAAATAAACCGGAGCGAAAGCCGATAAAAGGCCATACAGGGGATACTTTATGCGCCGTTCGGCAGGAGAATCCCGCTGCTCAGGTGTATTTTATCTTTGCGGGCGATTGCCTCCCCGCCGGGATCATATGAACCCCTGGTCACGCGGCTTAAGGTCAATCTACAATCCTGCCCGCGATTTTTTCAAGAGAAAGGAAAGACGTCATGATCTATGTTACATCAGACCTGCACGGCTATCCGCTGCCCGATTTTCTTCGATTGCTTGAAAAGGCAAGGTTTTCTGATGCGGACGATTTAATCATTTTGGGTGATGTGATCGACCGTAACGGCGACGGCGGGATCGCCATGCTGCGCTGGATGCTGCAACGGGTCAATGTCCGCATGATCCTGGGGAATCACGAGGCCATGCTGCTTTCCTGCCGGTTCCTGTTTGACGCCATTACCGACGAAAGCCTGGCCCGGTTCGATCAGGAGAAGATGGAATTATTTTCTAATTGGGCGATGAACGGCGCTGAACCTACGCTCAAAGCGCTCAAAGCGCTTTTTCGTGAAGACGAGGATACCGCCTGGGAAATCATAGAATATTTGCAGGACGCGCCGCTTTACGAGGTGGTGGACGTGCCGGGCAGAAAGTATTTGCTGGTTCACGCGGGCCTTGGCAACTTTTCACGGGAAAAACGCTTATCGGAATACATGCCCGACGAGCTGTTATGGACACGCCCGGACATTGATGAACGATACTTTCAAAAAACGATCACCGTTTTCGGACATACGCCGACAGTATACTATGGCGCAGAATACGCGGGCAAAATGCTGAAAACACCGACCTGGATCAATATAGATACCGGAGCCGCTTCCGGAAAGCCGCCTATGCTGCTGCGGCTTGACGATGAAAAGCCTTTTTATGTTTGAACCATAAGTTCATTGAAAAGAGCAGGGATTCCGTGGTATTGATATATGCGGAATCTTTTTTCACTGTGGACGACCTTCATCAGAAAGGCGGTAGCATATGACGGAGATACAGGAGCTGCTCTTGGAGCGCATGATCGGAAACCGGGAGACAATCAATGACGCAAATGAACAGCAATGGAAAGAGAAAATTCACGCTATAAGAAGCGCAGGAATCTCTATGGGCGCAGAAAAGCTCTTTGACCGGGAAAACGCTTTTATGCAATGCGCTTATGACATGACCCTGCAGGGCCTGGAAAAGTGGCCCGAAAAAACATTGATGATCGCGACATCCGGATCGCGGAAGCCGCTGTTGACCTTTCCTTCAGCCTGATCAATTTAGGAAGATACAAAGAGGCGGAAGAACGGGTCAACGAAGCGCTCTCCCTTCTGAATCAGGTTTTCAGCCGTGGAAAAGAAAGGACGATTTTATGGCGGCTGCATCACGCGCATTTTTGCAAACGCCGCATTATGATCCGGACGGGCAGAAAACAGGAAGTAGTAAAGGAACGTGAGATCCTGAAACGGCTGAAAACGAATCGTTTGGCGGCAGTCGGCACTTCAACAGAAGAACAGGATCAGAACTGAACATAGCGAAAAAAACCGGCTGGTGGAATGCGTTGCCGCAAAGTCCACAGCCGGTTTTTTTCAAGCGGAAATCTTCATGTAGCGGTCACTGTTCAGCACGGAGAGCATCAGGGCTTCGGGCGTCACATCCTGGCTGATGACCATGCGAAATACTGTGGGACTGGCGCCGCTGACCAGCACGGTGCCGTGTTCGTCCTTGGTGACAGGGAACTGCTCATGGCGGCTTCTTACGTTCCAGTAGACCAGGGCGGGCAGATGATAGCCGTGCTGATCGTAGAGCGCTTTCACTTCCTCAAAGAGCGTCTTGTCGTCTTCCACGCCTCGATCAAATTCCATATCGGAAATGATGTAGAGCGTTTCCGGCAGCTCCTCCTGGGGCAGATGATTCCTGACCGCCGTTTCCAGCAGCAGCTCAAAGGTGGCCCTCAAATTGGTATTGGCGCACTCATTGAAGCTGGCGCAGTATGCGGCCCGATCCACAATGTTGTCGCCTTCCAGCTTCACCAGCCGGGGCGCATGGGAAAACGTGATAAAGTGATCTTTGAAGTATCCCTCGTTGCGTTCGGCAAAGTAAATGCCCAGCGACAAAGCCACGTCGGCAGGGCGGGGATCGAAGTCCATATACATGGAACCGGAGCCGTCAATCACAGCAAGCGCGTTTCGCCGGCCGCCGTAATCGGGAAGGCTCTTCCAGCTGGCGTCCAGCGATTGGATCATATCGGGAGTCAGGTTCGATACAACCGAAGAACGCCTGAGAAAGCCTTCCAGTATCTGATAGGGATACAGGGCGCCGGCGTGCATGGTCTTTTCTCCGGCATGCACGGCATCCAGAAACGCTTTATAGCGTTCTTTGTCATTGCGCAGAAAGGCTTGACGGTATTTGTGCATTGCGCCGGAGGGCTGTTTGCTGTAGTCGAAGGTGTAATCTTTTTCACACAGGCGCTTTTCCAGCACGTCCAGACGGGCGCGCAGCCGGGACAAAGTCTGCCGATACGCTTTTTCCGTCATTTTCAGGCGCCTGCACAGCAGTCTGGCCCGATTTTTCTTTTCCTCCGATGAAGGATTGACGGAGGGCAGCCATTTGGCTAACAGAGAGATGGATTCGTCTTTCTCAAGCGAAGCCAGATCTTGTTGAAGCTGATCCCGGATGGCCTGCACCGCGGCAGCCTCGCAGGGGGTGCCCAGCAGGGAAAGAATATCATCCCAGCGGCCATATTCCGCGATGAAGGGAAGGTTTTTCATCACGGAGTGCGGTCGCTTGGCGGCCAGCCAGGAAAGAACATTCCGGAACAAATCCCGCTCCCCCAAGCCTTCCCGTATGTCCCTGGCGTAAAACAGCGTTCGCAGGGCCAAATCCTTGTTTTCGGCGTAAGCCCGTACAAACAGATGAAGCTGCAAATCGGCGTCCGTGCCGCGCATCGCTCCGCAGGCGGCGAAGAAATTGAGGCAGTGGCTGCCGGTTGAACGATTGGACCGCGCGCCGTTTTCGGTGTACGCTTTGTTGGATTCTTTTCCCAAAGCCGTCAGTATTTCGATTCCTCCTCTTTTCGTTGCCGGATGAATACCACGATGCCGAAAGGGGGGTGAATTGCTTAAACCGGTGGATATATTCAATTTGCTGCTGACGCAGACCTGAAAAGCCGCACGGCCGGTCTGCTGAAGCGCAGCGCATTGCCGCTGACAATGCGTTTTCATACCCTGGGGGTACAATTCTCAACAGAAATGGGTTGCTGTGGGCATCGTTCTGTATTCATCTTTTGATCGCCGTTTACCAACGGTCTTCAATGAAACGGCTGAAGTCTCCATTCGGCTTGCGGACGAAGCTCAGGCTGCTTTCACAATAGTCGTCGAAATAGCCGTCGCCACGGCGGAGCGCGTATACATCCAGAGAATCGGAAAGCAAGGCTTCCTGCTGCTCCATGAAGCCCCCGTCTCCGCCGCGGTCGCCGGTCACGTAGGCCAGGCAGTGCCGTTCAAACGCACGCTGGTACACAACCAGATACACCAGCGCGTCCCTGTTTTTTTCAAAGGCGGCGATTTGGTTTTTCAGGACGGCGTTCGGTTTGCGGAACTCTCCCTGATCCGTGGAGGTGACGTACACCTGGCCCGACGAAGCGAAATCGTCCGTCACGAACTGGGGCACCTGCATCTTTTTGAGCCGGGAAACAGCCGCTCTCTTTTGCCATACCTTCAAGGGCAGCAGCGCGTCGACGTCAATATGCCCCTCCAGGTGCTTTTGATCTTCTTCAAAGTCGCTCAAGGCATGCACCCAGGTGTACCCCTTGACGATCTTTTCCTTCTCATGCGCCCATTTCTGCTCGTCGGGGCCGACGAATGCCAGCACGTCCCAGTCACCGCCCAGCCATTCCACGAATGCCGTCGCCACCAGAAAAACGGTCGCCTGGCGCTGCCGCTCAAATTCGGCGATTTGCTTTTTGGTTTCTTCATCCTCAATGATTTTGTACTGATTTCCATTCATATCCAAACGGCAAAGCTGGCCGTTCATGAAAGCGGCGACAACATCATCCGGAACCTGGAACAGCATGAGCCGGAAAACTGCTTCTTCCTTCCGGCGCTGGATGCTTGCCCCCGTCATGCTTTCCATAGCGTTTTCCCTCCTTTTTGCTGTTCGCGATGGTTGGCGGTGATAAAGATGATCGGATGTTTACTTGTCAAGATTCGCTCGGGCGTTTGCCCTTGACGCACACAGTTTTACCACATCTTTTGCGTCCGATCAAGGAACCGGCAGTTCATTTTTGCTGATCGGCGGGTTCCTCTTTTTTCCCTTCGTTCTGCGCCTTATGAATATTATCGATGTTTTCCGTCGTGCCGCCGCCATGGTCGTCCGGCGCGCGGAACTCGCCCTTGGCTACCAGCCGCATGAAGGCGTCCACCACGTCGCTTGCCAATTGGGTGCCGGACACTTCCTGAATGATGGAAACGACTTTATCAAAGTTCATCCGGTTCCTGTAAGGACGGTTGGAATACATGGCGTCAAAGCAGTCCGCCACGGCGATGATCTGCGCGACCCGGGGAATTTCATCCCCCTTCAGGTGATTGGGATACCCTTTGCCGTCCGGGCGCTCGTGGTGGAACTCAGCGCCAATGGCCAGCTCCGGCATGATGGTGATTTGCTTCAGCGCCTCATAGCCCTGGAAAGCGTGGGACTGAATGGTATGAAACTCATCGTCCGTCAGCTTGCCGGGTTTGTTCAGCACCTCGGGCGGCACGCCGATCTTGCCGATGTCGTGCAGCAGGGCGATCTGGTAATACTTTTCCACCGTATCGTTATCGTATCCCAGTTCCTTCGCCAGCATAGCGGTGTACTGCGCCACCCGCGTTGAATGGCCGTTGGTGTATTTGTCCTTCATGTCGATGACCTTTGCAAAGGCCTCGGTAATGCCGCCGACCAGCGCCATGGTTTCCTTCTGCTTCTTTTCCAGCTTGCGCGTTTTCTGCCGGACGTAGAAGCGGACCCCCATGGCCAGCGCGGCCAGCGCAGCGATTCCCAATACGATCAGGAACCAGGTCTCCTCGTACAGCTTTTTCTCCTTGACGATCTGAACGGAGACCTCCTTGCTGCTGCGCCCCATGGCGTCCTTGAGCTGCAGCACAAAGTTATAACTGCCGCCCCGAAGATTGGTATATTCCACGGGCACCATGTCGCTGCGCTTGATACTGTCGCGCTGCTGTTCAAAGCCGTCCAGCCATGCCGTCACCTGCGGATTGGTCAGCGAATAGTTGAACACATAGCTGTAGACCGTGATTTTCTGCGTGTTTTTCGGAATGAAGAACGCGCCGTCCTCCCCGGGATAGAGCCGCTTTCCGTCCGCCTCCACATAGGGAACCACCGCTTTCAGATCGTTGACGTCCTCAAAAGGCTTTTCAATGTTGACGTGGGTGACGCCCGTGGTGGCGGAAATATACAGGTCTCCATCAGCGGTCAGCTCGCTGTAGGAATTGGCGGTTGCGGTGCACGAAAACCCGCTGTCCAGATTATAGAAGACCGGCGACAGTTCGCCGTTGGCCAGCAATTCTTCCGCGGGGAGCACATAGATGCCGTTGCCCGACATGACCCACACGTCGCCGTTGCTGTTTTCGTACAGGTCAAAGTTGTTGGGGTAAGGGAAGTTATGGATGGTGGTCACCTTGTAATCCGCGTCCATATAAGCGATGGAGTTGGTCGTGATGATCCAGAAAATATCGCGGTAAGGGTCGCGCTTGACGCGCATGATGACCTCGGAACCCAGCCCTTCGTCCACGCCGATGTGCTTCGTTCCCTGGCTGCCGATGACGTAGATGCCGCCGCCGTCCGAGCCTAAGATCATATCGCCGTGCATGCCCTCGGTGACGGTGAGGATTTCCCTGTTTTCGATGCCCGCCGCCGCGCCGTAGGTTTCGGTCACTTTGCCGTCTTCAATGACGCACACGCCGCCGGTATTCGCAACCATAATCGCGCCGTCCGCCCGTTCGCACACCACGCGCACGCGGTCGGAAAAGAGGCCGTCGTTCACCGTATAGGCTGTCAGCGCCCCATGATCGTAACAGAGCAGGCCGTACTTTTGCCAGGAGGCGATCCAGAGCCGGTTCCTGCTGTCGCGGACGATGGAGCGGATGCGCACGCCGTTCAGATAGCTCAGCAAATCGGTGGTTTCCAGTGCGACGCCGGAGGCCGTCGCCGCCCCGGTCAGGGGAAGGCTGTCCAGCTTCTTTCCATTTTCGATCACGGTGAGGCCGGAGTCGGTGGCCACAAACAGCCGGTCTCCCAGCAGGCAGGTGGCGTTGACCACCGCTTCGGGCAGGCCGCAGCGCTCGTAGAGATTGGAAAACTGGTTCGGCACCACCTTCATGACCCCCTGCCGGGTGGAGGTGAACCAGAGGTTTCCTTCATAATCCGTCATGACGTGGGTGATGGAATTGTTCATGGGCAGGTTGTCCAGCCGATGGAAGCCATCGCCGCCGATATTGCCGATGCCGTTATCCGCGCAAAGCCAAAGCTGGCCGTCGATGAATTCCATGCGCTCCACATAGGCAAGAGGCGCCACGTTCGTGGTTTCCACCGCCTCAAAGCTGTCCTTGAAGCTGCCGCGGTAAACCTCCGAGCCTGACGTGCCCAGGTACAGATCGCCGGGCTGCTTGGGATCGGGCAGGATGCCCACCACGTCCTGAACGCGGCAGTCCTTGCGGGAAAGCCAGGTTTCCAGCGCCCCGTCCCGCAAGGTGAACAAGTCGCCGGGCTGGGTCAGGCCGTAGATCAGCCCGTCCGCGCCTAAGCGGAGATCCCGGATATAGGCGCTTTCCAGCTCCGGAGCCGAAAGCATGGTCATGTTCATATCCGCATCAACCATCGCAATGCCGGAGGTGGTGGACACATAAATGGCCCCGCCGCCGTCCTCGGCAAAAGCGCGGATGCTGGAGGATTTCAGGCCGTCGTGCCGGTCCCAAATGCGATACTCCCCGCGCTCCATGACGGCGAAGCCGTTGGCGTTGGTGCCGATCCACAGGCGGTCCCGGCTGTCCACAAACAGGCTCGTCACGCTGGTGATGCCGTTGGTGGAATCCATGCGCTCAAAGGTGTTGCCGTCATACCGGATCAGGCCTGCATAGCTGCCGATCCAAATGAAGCCCTCGCCAGTTTCGGCAATGGCGTTGGCGTCGGCTGTGGGCAAGCCGTTTCTGTTATCGTACAGCACGGCGGAAAATCCTTCTGTACGTCCGGTGGGGTCCACGCTCAGCGGCACGCCTTCTCCCCGGGCCGGACTAATAAGAACCGTGAGAAGAAGGATCAGAATCAATCCGCGGGCAATCTTTTTCATAGCGCATTCCCTTCTTTCTGTACCTTTAAAGCGCGCCGTTCATGGCTTTATCGAATCAGGGTCTGACTGTTTTGGTCTCTGTTTCTTCCCTCCATAATATACACAATAAACGGGATCGCTGTCAACAGAATGGGGGATGTTTTCAGCCGCGCCGCGCATTTACATGAAGAAACCAAATGAAGCACGCCGATAAACGGGAACAAATTTGATTTGACAAAACGGCATGCGTGCTATATGCTGAACGCGGAGAAGAAACGCTGGAAATCAGATAACGGCTGAGGAGGAGGAAACATGCGCATCTTTGTGGCTTTGCAGCCTACGCCCGCGTTTCGGGACGCGCTGGCGCTGGTACAGGAGCGCTTGCGGGCCGCCGGGGTGACCGGGCGATACCTGACGCCTGACAATCTGCACCTGACGCTGGCGTTCATCGGCATGTGGCCGGAGGATATTTCGGGGCTTCTGCCAGCCGTGCGGCAGCCCTTCCCCATTACGCTGTCGCACGTGGGCGTTTTTCCGAAGGCCAGGGTGCTGTGGGCGGGGGTTGAACCCTCCGAGGCGCTGGACAGCGCGGCCCGGGACGTCCGGCAGGCGCTATTGGCGGCGGAAATCCCCTTTGACCGGCAGGCGTTCAATCCGCACATGACCCTGGCAAGAAAGCCGTTTGTGCCGGAGCGTGTGAACCTTTCGGAAATCGAAGTGCCGCGGGCGACGATGATCGTACGGGATATATGCCTCTACCGCTCCGACCACGGGGAAAACGGGATGGAGTACACGGTGATCGGCCGTGGGAGGCGCTTGCTGTTATGAAAGCCTATTATCATCTGCCCGGGCTGTTTGAGTTTTCCGCGTTTTACCGGGCGTTTTTGCCCCTGTTCCGGGAGCATCGGGAATACTTTTACGATTGGTGCGAGATCGGCTCCATTTACGGCGCGCCCGCCGACTGCCTCTGGGGCGGGGGCCGCGTGGGGTTCGGGGAAGCGCGGGCGGAGGACGCGGCGGCGCTCACCCGGGAATACGGCGTTTCCGCCCGGCTCACGTTCAGCAATTCCCTGCTTCGGGAGGAACATCTTTCGGATAAAAAGTGCAATGCTTTATGCACCCTGTTTGAAAAGAACGGCGCGGCGCAGAGCGGCGTGATCCTCTGCTCGGATCTGCTGCTCGATTATCTTGGGAAGCAATATCCCGGCTTCTATTTCGTTTCGTCCACCACAAAGGTACTGACGGAGTTCAGCCAGTTTGAACGGGAACTGAACCGCCCGGAATTTCGCTTCGTGGTGCCGGATTTCAGGCTGAATAAGGCTTTTGACCGCCTGAACGCGCTGAACGACGGCCAGAAGCAAAAGGTGGAATTCCTGTGCAACGAATGCTGCTGGTATGATTGCCCCGACAGGAAAGCGTGCTATGAGAACGTCAGCCGGAAAAACTTGGGGGAGAACTGCCCGGACCACGTATGCGTTTCGCCCTGGGCCGCAAGGGGCTACCGGTTTTCCGACGCCATGAAAAATCCGGGCTTCATCGGCCTTGAGGACATTCAAAAGGTCTATATGCCGTGCGGCTTTTCCCATTTTAAGCTCGAGGGGCGCAGCTTAGGCAGCGCCATCGTTCTGGAATTTCTGCTGTATTACATGACGAAGCCGGAATACCAGCTGAACGTCCGGGAAGAAATCTACCTGGACAGCGCCCTGGATTTATTCTGATATAATAACGTTGCAAATGAAGGAGGACGCATGCTCTCCCAGGCTGTACAATACTTTACGCAGGAATCCCGCTCCCTTGCCTGCATGTCGGTGGTCTGCGGCGACTGGGACACGGTGCATGCCGCCTTGGGCGGTGTGGCCGACCTGGACGGAAAGCCCGTGGCGGCGGACAGCGTGTTTGACCTGGCCTCCCTGTCCAAGCTGTTCACCGGGTTCACGGCCCTGCGGCTTCGGGCGGCGGGGAAGCTGGATTTTGACGCGCCCGTGACCCGCTACGCCCCGCAGTTTGCCCATTTAGAGGGCGTCACCGTGGGCCAGGTGCTGGGCTTTGAAATCGGCCTGCGCACGCCGGAGCGCATCGACGCCCAGCCGAACGCGCAGGCCGCTGAGGCCGCGCTCTTTGCCTGCCAGCCCTTTCCCAACGGGGTGAAGGCCTATTCCGATATTCACGCTATGGTCGCCCGGTACATTTTGGAGGGCGCGGCGGATGAAGCGATGATGACGCTGGTGGAACGGGAGCTGCTGCGGCC
Organism: Clostridia bacterium; assembly: GCA_017443295.1. Classification (GTDB taxonomy): domain Bacteria; phylum Bacillota; class Clostridia; order Christensenellales; family Aristaeellaceae; genus RUG563. The sequence continues at coordinate 24,477 of JAFSNT010000198.1, read as the reverse complement.
CCTGGGCATGGGAGAAACCTGGTGCCGCGTGCCGGATAGCGCCCGCCCGCGCTGCGTCAGCCACGACCGGGAACACCGTATCGCGGGGGATTGCTGGCTGGTGCGGGAGGGCGTGGCCCCCGGCACGGTTCACGACCCCAAGGCCCGGGCCATGGCCCCTCATGGGGAAGCTTTCTGCGGCCACGCGGGGCTTTTCTCCACGGCGGGGGACATGACGCGGCTGTGCCGGGGCATCCTGCGGGGGGACGTACTCAGCGCCGCCGATCTTCGGGAGATGGCCCGCAACCGCACGGGACGCCCCCTGCCCGACGGGGGATGGACCCAGCATTTGGGGCTGATGTGCTATGTGCGCCATCCGGTGCAGCGGCACAGCGAGGTGCCGGTGTATATGAGCGATGAAACCATCGCATTGAGCGGCTTTGTGGGCAACCACATGGCCATTGATCCCCGGCGGGGGATATTTGAATTCTATTTAGGCAGCCGGGTGATGAACCGGCTCACCGTTTTGACGCCGCCCTCGGGAAAGACGCTTACGGACTACGGCCTCGCGCCGGACGGCACGGGCGTGATCGACTGGCCGGGGGAGGGGCAGGTCGTTTCGTCGGTGGATTTTGTGCATCTGAAGGACGCCCATTATCATCCCGTGGTCGCGGAAGAAATGGGCTGGCGGGCATGAAGGAGGGAGAACAGAAAATGCATCCGGTGATTCAATCCCTGATGGAGCGCAAATCCGTCCGGGCGTATACCGATCAGGAAATCCCCGAGGAAGCCGTACAGCAGATTTTAGCGGCGGCGGCTCAGGCTCCCACGGCGGGCAACCAGCAGCTGTATACCGTTCTGCGGATCAGCGATCCCGAAAAGAAGCGCAGGCTCAGCATATCCTGCGACAATCAGCCGTTCATTGCGCAGGCGAAATTGGTATTGATTTTCTGCGCCGATTGCCTGAAATGGTATAACGCTTTCAAGGCGGCGGGGTGCCAGCCCCGGAAGCCCGGCGTGGGGGATTTGCTTTTAGCGGTCAGCGATGCCAACATCGCCGCCCAAAACGCGGTGACCGCCGCCGAAGCGCTGGGCGTCGGCTCCTGCTACATCGGCGACATTATGGAAAACATCGAAACCCAGCGGGAGATCCTGGCCCTGCCGCGCTATGTGTTCCCCGCCGCCATGCTGGTGTTCGGCTTCCCGACCCAGCAGCAAAAGGACAGGGAAAAGCCCGAGCGCTTCCCGCAGCAATACATCGTGCAGGAAAACGGGTATCACACGCTGACGGAAGCGGAACTGAAAGCCATGTTCGCGGAAAGAACCAGCAACCGCACCTTCGACAGCTGGCTGCAGGCGTTCTGCCAGCGGAAATACAATTCCGGCTTCGCCAGGGAAATGTCCCGTTCCGTGCAAAAATATATAGAGGAATTTTCCGATCAATAACGGGAGCGAAAGAAAGATGGATGAGGTCAATAAAACCCTGTTCATTCCGCTGTACGGAAAATCGCGGGTGAGCAGGCAAAGCATCATTCTGCACGATCCGGACGCCGAAAAAATCTGGGCGGCGGAACAGTTTCCCATTCGCGGCAAGTCCAAATCAAAATGGCTGGCCTACAACATGGCCATGCGCGCCCGGGTTTTTGACGATTGGACGGACGCCATGCTGGAACAGGCGCCGGAGGCCCTGGTGCTGCACATCGGCTGCGGGCTGGACAGCCGGTGCAATCGGGTGAAGCGGCCTTACCGGCATTGGGTGGACTGCGATTTTCCCGACGTGATCGCCGTGCGGAAGAAGTATTACAAGGAAACCGAACGCTATCGCATGGCGGGCCTGGACGCGTCGGATCCGGCGCAGATCAAAGCCCTGCCGGACAGCCGGGCGGCCATCGTGGTGCTGGAAGGCATCAGCATGTACCTGACCAGGGCGCAGCTGCACGGATTATTTCAGGCATTGCAGGAGAAATACGGCACGCTGTACGTGTTCATGGACGTGTATACGGAGTTTGGGGCGAAGGCGTCCAAGTATAAGAATCCCGTCAATGACGTGGGCGTGACGCGGGTGTATGGGATCGACGAAATCGGGGACGTTTTGACCGGGCTGCCCCTGCGGTTCAGGGTGGAGCATTCCTTCACCCCCGCCCGGCTGGTGGACGAGCTGAAACCAATGGACAGATGGTTTTTCAGGCTTTTGTTCACGGGGAAAACCTACCGGAAAATCTACCGCCTGCTGGAGCTGGAAACGGCCGCCGCGTCGCCGTAAAGGGAGCGGGCCGCTTCAAATACCCGGTTAGACAGGAATATCACCATTTTTTTGCCATAATCTGCCGCTTGTATTTCTTTTGTTCTCCTGTATAATGAAGTTAAACGGGCAACTGCCTGCAAAATTACACAGGAGGGAATTGATTATGAAGAAACTGTTAGCCGTTCTGCTGGCCGCCATGATGCTGCTCACCGCCGCCGCCGCTTTCGCCGAGGGCGAAATCAAGCTGGGCCAGGTGGACTACGCCGCCCATGGCACGGGCTGCTTCGCCGTGATCACCGCCGTGGTGCAGGATGAAACCATCGTGGCCGCCAAGATCGACGAATTCCAGTTCATCAACGACCGGGAAGACCTGGCCGCCATCGGCGTGCCCAACAGCGACGGATCCTTCGGCGACAGCTATCCCGAAGGCAAGGTGCTGGGTTCCAAGCGCGTGAACAACGAGCTGTACAGCCTGAACATGAAGCAGAAGGCCGGCTCCACCGTGCAGATCGCCGCCAACTATGACGCCATCGAAGCCTTCGCCACCGGCAAGACCATCGCCGAGCTGGAAGCCTTTGTGAACGGCTACACCGCCGAAACCAAGGGCGAAGTGGTGGACGCTGTGGCGGGCGCTACCGCCGTGGACACCTGGGGCTACCTGCAGGGCATCCTGGCCGCCGCCAAGGCCGCGCTGAACCCCACCGGCACCTACACCGTGTACAACACCACCGGTGAAAACGTGACCGAGCTGTACCTGATCGACAACCTGACCGGCGAAAAGGGCGTGAACTACGCCACCGGCGGCTTCGCTGCTGACGCCTGCATGACCATCACCCGCACCATCACCGCCGCGGAAAAGGAAGCGGGCTACAGCATGACCCTGTGCTTCAAGACCGAAAGCGGCTATGAAGGCAGCTTCGCCACCCTGCACATCGAAGTGGCCCCCATCTATCTGCTGTCCGCCGACGGCATGACCGGCGCCACCCAGATCAGCTTCCGCGCGCCTGCCGCCGAATAAGCTGCATCACAGACAATAAAACGAGGGCTGTCTCCAAACGCCAAGGCGTGGGGGACAGCCCCTTGTTTATGTCTTTTTTTGGACGCTGTTTATTCCTGCCGGGATAAGAAAGCCAGATTCTTCTGAATAAAACCGATCCGCTGCCGTACACATTCCACGCTTCTTCCGGGATCGCGGGGCGTGTTGAATACATAATCCGTGAGCCGGTCGATGTCCGTGGTGGCGACGTGCAGGCGCGTATCGCTGGAAGCATAGTAGATATACACGCGTCCGTCCGGCGTGGTGATGGCTCCGTTGGTGAACACCACGTTGCTCACGTCTCCTGACCGCTCCTGTCCCATGGGCGCGATGAGATACCCGCCGGGTTCGGCAATGACCCGAGAAGGATCGTCCAGCGCCGTGGCGAAGGCATAGATCACATAACGCAGGCCCGCCGCCGTGTTGCGCACGCCGTGGGCGATATGAATCCATCCCTTGTCCGTCTTGATGGGCACGGCGCCCGCGCCGTTTTTGCTTTCCGTAATGGTGTGGTATTTGCGGATGGAGGTCATTTTTTCTTCGTCGATGACGGCGTGGGTGATGTCGTCGCACAGGCCAAAGCCGATGCCGCCGCCGCTTCCGGTTTCGATGAAATCATCCATGGGGCGGGTATAGAAAGCGTATTTGCCCCGCACAAATTCGGGATGCAGGCACACGTTGCGCTGCTGGGGTGAACGGAGGGTGACCAGATTGGGCAGCCGTTCCCAGGTTTTCAGATCCTTTGTGCGCACGATGCCCGCGGCCGCCGTGGCGGCGGAAAGATCGGGGTTGGCCGTGTCCTTGCTTTCGGAGCAGAACACGCCGTAGATCCAGCCGTCCTCGTGCCGGGTCAGGCGCATATCGTACACGTTGGTTTCTTCCGGGCAAGTATCGGGCAAAAGGACGGGTTCATCCCAGAAGCGAAAGCCGTCCACGCCGGAATCGCTCTGCGCCACGGCGAAAAAGCTCTTGCGGTCGTTGCCCTCCACCCGGGCCACCAGGGTGAATTTTCCGTCCAGCAGGATGGCCCCGCTGTTGAATACGGCGTTGACCCCTAACCGCTGCATCATGTAGGGGTTGGTTTTTGGGTCGGGATCGTACATCCAGAAGGGCGGGATATGCTCGCGGGTCAGCACGGGCCGGTTCCATTTTTCGTAAATGCCGTTATACCGGCTGTCATCAACGGTATTTTTCCGCTTCACCAGGCTTTCATACCGGGCCTGCAATTCCTGATAGGTCATTTTTCTTCCTCCTTGAAGCCGCGGCGCAGCACTTCCATGCACATACGGCCGTTGTGATAAGGGCATTTCCAAGGCTCCACGATGGCCTCGTCCTCGCCCGGCGTTCCGTCCTCGTTTACGTACCAGAACCATTCCGAGCCGGGCCGCTGATCGGCCATTACGTCCCGAATATAGGCCCACTGGGAAAGCACGGCGTCCCTGTAGCGCTTTTCGCCGGTTTTTTCGTATGCGTTCAGGAAGCCCATCAGCGCCTCCGCCTGCACCCACCAGATGCGCCTTTGATTGACAACGCCCTTTTCGCACTCGTTGGCGAAGCCGTGATCCGTAAAAGCGGCATCATACGTGTGATCCGCCATTTCAAGCAGCGTCGGCCGGATGCGGGCGGTGAGGGCGGGATCGTCCAGCGCTTCCAGCGTCTTTTCCGTCAGCCAGCTGGTTTCGATGTCGTGGCCGAAGGAATGCAGGTCGATGAGGGTGTGGTATTCGTGATCGAAAAACACTTCCTGACGGCGCTTTTCTCTGTTGTAAATCTTCGTTTCCCAAATGTTCAGGATCTCATACAGCCGATCCTTTAGCTCCGGGTCGGGCCAGACCTGATACAGCCCCGTGTACCCTTCCATCACATGGAGCAGGGTGTTCATGGTGCGCGTCGCCATCACGCCGTTTTCGCTGAGCTTTTCGTTGCTTTCGGGCCGCCAGTCCGCCGTGAAGGCTTCCAGATAGCCGCCCGCGTCCCGGCACTTTGCCTCAATGACGCGAAACAGCGCTTTCGCCCGCTCCAGGGCGTCCGGGCTTTTGTCGGCGCGGAAATAAGCGGCAAGGGCATAAATGGCAAAGGCCTGGTTGTAGGTGTGCTTGGTGCCGTCGGCAATCGTGCCGTCCGCGCGCAGGGACCAGTACACCCCGCCGTTTTGCTGATCCGTCATCCGCTTCAGCATTTCATACGCGTGACGCGCCTCTTCCAGCAGGACACCGTCTTTCAACAGCAAGTAGGCTTCCGAAAAGAACCAGAGGATGCGGCTGTTGAGGATGCAGCCCTTGTCCGCTTCCGGATGGAGGGTCAAATCATAATCCACCCGCCCCACATATCCGCCGTGGACGTCATCCCGCAGGCCCTGCCAGAAAGGCAGAATGCGCTCCGTCAATTCCCGGCGGATTTCCGTTGTAAAGCTCATGATATCTTATCCTCCTGATTGCCGCAGATTCCTTCGGAATCCCGGTAGATCGGCTGGCCGCTGACCACGACGCGGCCATAGGGCTTGCTGGAGCCGGCGCAGCGTTCCGCCATGGCCTGAACCGCCAGCTCGATCATGCTGTCCGTGTTCACCCGGAAGGTGCTTAAGGAAATATCCGGCGAAGCGTCGATGACAAAATCGTCAAACCCGGTCACGGATATGTCCTCCGGCACACGCAGGCCTCTGCCGCGCAACGCCGTGATCAGCCGCCCGGCCACCACGTCGCAATTGCAGACAAAGGCCGTGGGCAGGTCGCGGGGCAGCTTGATGGGCGTCAGGTTGCCGTGGTCGTCCCGATCCCGCAGGATCCATTTTTCCTGGATGGGCAGGCCGTGCAGCAGCATCGCCCGGTAATACCCTAAATATCGGTCCATGATGCTGCTGGTGGCGTGTACGTTGCCCACAAAGCCGATTTTGGTGTGCCCGTTTTTAATGAGGTGGCTGGTCAGCCGGTAGCACCCGTAGGTGTTGTCTCCCACCACGGAATCGGCGACGCCCTGCTCGTCGTAAAAATCCAGAAACACGGTGGGAATCCCGGAGGCGGCGATCATGCGGTAATAGGGCTTGGCGGGCTGCCCCAACATGATAATGCCGTCCACGTGCCGCGTCCGCATGATTTGCGGGGGCTGCAGCGTTTCCTCCGCCTGGATGCTCACGATCTCCAGCAGGCCGAAATGCCCTTCCCGCTCCAAACGCCCCGCCAGCTTTTTATACATGGAAGAATAAAAAGACGCGGATTCAAAGTATTGCTCGGGCACCAGGATGCCGATATCCAGGCTCCTTCGTTCCTCCGTCTTTTCGGGATCGGGATACTGATAATCCGTTTCCTTGGCAATTTGGAGGATGCGCTTGCGCATCTCTTCGCTCATGCCCGGTTTTCCCGCCAGCGCCTTGGACACCGTGACGGCGCTGACCCCGGCCATCTTCCCAATATCCCGCATGGTTACTTTTTTCATCCGTTTCGCCTCCCCGCCTCTCCTTTATTCGACACGGCGGAATGTTATCCCTTCACGGAGCCGCTGGCCAGACCGGCGTATACCTGCTTCTGGAACACCAGGAAAGCGATCAGGGGCGGCAGCAGCGTCAGCAGCACGCCGGCGCAAATGATGTTGAACTGGGATTTATAAGGGCCGGAAAAGGAATACAGGGCGGTGGACACCGTGTAATACTTGCCGGAATTCAGATACAGGTTGGCGTTGTAGTATTCGTTGTATACCCCCACGCCCTTCAGCACGGCCACGGTGATGATGGCGGGCTTGGTCAGCGGCAGAAGGATTTTAAAGAAAACGCCGAAATACGTACACCCTTCCAGCACGGCGGATTCATCCAGCGCCACGTCCAAATTTTCAAAGTATTGCAGGAAGATATAAATGGAGATCACGTCCGTGCCGGACATGAGGATGATGTAACCCACCAGGGTGTTCACCAATCCCAACTCGGTCATGATCTGGTAGGTGGTCACCTGCATGGCGATGCCGGGGATCAGGGTGGCGATCAAAAACAGATTGCGGATCAGGCCGTTGCCGGGGAAGGAAAAGCGGTTCAGCACATAGCCTAACATGGAACCCATCATCACCGATACCGCAACCACGATCACCACCACCAGCCCGGAGGTGGCGAAGGCGCGCAGCAGGCTCTGGCTGGGCTGGTTCCCTTCCCAAACCTGTTTGTAATTGGAGAAATTCAGCCAGTTCTGCGGCAGGGCCATGGCGTTGGTGGTGCTGTACTCCTCGGCGGTTTTGAAGGAAACCGTAAAGGCGGACACGATGGGCAGCAGCGCGATAAAGCAGGCCAGCAGCAGGCAGAAATAGGCCAGCGCGCGCAAAACCACCTTTTTCGTTAAGGCGCTGGTGTTCTCCCGCGTGTTTCCCCGATGGAGGGCCGATTGCTTCACAGACATTCTTTTTCCCTCCTTTACCACAGCGTTTTGGCCTTGTTGGCCTTGCTGTTGAAGGTGTTGTCCGCGTCCTTCATCACATAGCGGAAGAAGAGCCGCTGCGCGACGGTAAACAGGATGATGAGCGCCATCAGCACCATGGCCATGGCGCAGGCCATGCCCACCTTGTTGTTCACATGCGCCATCTGGTGAATCTTGATAAAGAAGGTGGCGGTGCCGTTGGCCCCCATGCTGCCCACCACGTAGGCCGGTTCAAAGGCGGACAGGGAGCCGGTGATGGACAGGATCAGGTTCAGCATGAACACGGTTTTGATGCCGGGCAGGATAATGGCCTTGAACTGCTGCCATTTGTTGGCCCCGTCGATGGTGGCCGCCTCGTAAAGCGTGGGGTCAATGGAAGCAATCGCGCCGATGAAAAGCACCATGTTCTGCCCGCAGTATTTCCACACGGAGGTAAACACCAGCGACCAGTTGTTGATGCTTTGATCTCTCAGCCAGTAGGGCAGGTTTTCCAGGGAAATTCCCAGGGTCTGCAGCACCGTGTCCAGCACGAAGCCCCGGGTATAGAAGAATTTGAAAATGTAGCCGATGGCGATGCCGTTCACCAGGAAGGGGAAGAAGATAATGCCCTTGAACAGGCCGCCGCCTTTGATGCCGGAAGAGAGGAGCGTGGCAAAGAACAGCGCCAGCGCCAATTGCACCACCGCGCCCACCATGTAGTACAGGCTCAGCAGCATGGCGCCCACATACTCGCTTTTGCTGAAAACCTTGAGATAATTGTTGATGCCCACATACCCTTTATTTTTCGTATAGCTCATATCAAAGAAGCTGAACTTGATCATCTTGGCGAAGGGCACGTAGGTAAACAGCGCCAGCAGAAACAGCGGCACCGCGGAAAAGGTCACGATCAGCAGGATCTTCTGCCAGTTGATTCTTTTTCTTCTTCGCAGGCTATGTCCGGCAGCAGCGGTCACGTTTGTCACCTCCAGAATCGGCACGGAAATGGGGATGAAAAGGGGGCCACGGGTAAAACCTGTGGCCCCCGGAGGATGGATGAATTACTTGATTTCCACGTTCAGGGCAGCCTGCGCGTCGGACCAGGCTTCGTTCCAATCCGCCATGATGTCGTCAAAGTCCTTGTCGCCGTTGAAAGCATGCTCGATGATTTCCTGGATCTTGGTGTTGCCGCCGGCGTTGATGGCCAGCAGGGATTCGGAGTTCAGGTCGTTGAGCAGGGTTTCTTCGCCGGGCAGGGCGGGCGTATCGGCCACCATATCAATACCGGCAAAGGCTTCGTACAGGGCGGGATATTCGCCGTTCTTGTCGATGGGCACGCCGCCCTCGCTGTAGGCGAAGCCGCTCTTTTCGGTGAGCCACTTGATGTAGTACATGGCGGCCAGCTTCTGGTCGTCGGAGGCCTTCACGTTGATGCCGAAGCAGTAGTCGGCGCCGGCGGAAGCGTACTGCTTGCCGTTCACGGTGATGGGGAAGCTCATGTAGCCGATGTCGTCGCCGTTGGGGCCGGCTTCCACCATCTGGCTGTAAGCCCAGGAACCCAGCACCATGCAGCCGATTTCGCCGCGGTTGATCATGCCCTTGCAGCCTTCCCAGTCGGTGGTGGTGTAGTCTTCTTCGATCAGGCCTTCCTTCACGGCGTCGTACAGGATCTTGTACACGGCATAGGCGCCGGTGCCGTCGCCGTTATCGGCAAAGGGATTAGCCTTATGCAGCAGTACCTGGTTCATATAGTTGGCGTCGCCGGTGGCGGAGCCGCCGATGTAAGCGTCCCAGGCGCCCATGGTCCAGCCGGCGGCATAGTTGGTGTACAGCGGGATGGCGTCGGTGTTTTCCTTGATCAGCTTCAGGGCCGCGATGAAAGCGTCGGGGGTCTTGGGCAGCTCGGTCACGCCGGCCTTTTCAAACACGGCCTTGTTGAACACGATGCCCTGGGCGTTGCCGGTGGAGGGCACGCCGTAAGCCTGGCCGTCGAAAGCCCAGGCGTCGATGAAATTGTATTTTTCAGACAGGGTTTCCACGGTGCCGAAGGGCACGAAATAGGTGGGCAGCTCGTCCTTGGCCACGGTGGGGATGCCCATGATGGTCCAGTTGTCGGTGCCGACGCGCAGCAGGGCGTTTTCGGCATAGTCGGTGATCAGATCATAGGTGATATTGACGTTGGGATAGATTTCCTGGAACTGCTTCACATAGCCTTCCAGCACTTCCCGACGGTCCGTGCGGTGATAGGCAAAAACCAGATCGGCGGCCAGGTCGGCATTGTCGCCCAGGTTCAGCTGATCCAGCGTGGGCAGCGCTTCGGCGGAAGCGAAGGAAACCAGCCCCAGCAGCATGCAGGCAGCCAGCACCAGAGACAGGAACTTTTTCATCGTGTTACCCTCCTTCGATTTTGTTAAGCATTTTGTTAGCTTAACTTTAACTTTATTATACATCGGGTTTTAATTCCTGTCAATGCCATTCGGAAAAAATATTCCCACATTATTTTATCGGTTTGAGCATTCCGCCGGGGAACATCCGCCTTGGGGCGGAAAAGCCGGACGCCGCTTCGATGCTGAACCGTACGGGCCGCGTTGGATGGTGGGATACGGAATGAAACCTCGCCTTATGCTTCAAATGTTCTTACGCCCAGCGCCGCGCCGCAGCTTTCCCGGACGATGAGGCTGCTCTCAAACGACTGATTGAAGGAAATGGGATGCCCGGCGTTGATGGACATGATCAGCTCCGCCATAGCGGACCGTCCGTGTTCATAGGGATGCAGATCCACCGTCGTCAGGGAAGGCGTCAGATACGGCGCAAAAAAGGTGTTGTCGCAGCCCGTCAGCGCAATATCATGGGGAATGGAAATGCCGTTGCGCTGCAAATGCCGCATCACGCCCAAGGCTACCAAATCGTTGATGGCGACGATGGCCGTGGGATAGTTTTTGCTGTCGTGGTTGCCCACCAGAATGCTGGCGCCCAGTTCGCCCGCCTGCGCGTTGCAGCCGGTCAGCATCACATACATGGGATTGACCGTGCAGCCGAGACGCTGGATTTCTTCATAATAAGCGTTTTCCCGGATGACACTGAACCGCGCGCTGCGGTCGCCCCCCACGAAGGCGATTTTTCGATGGCCCAGCATGGCCAGATGTGCCATGTTTTTCCGGATGCACTGGGAAGGGTCGGCGGTGAGGCGCGCGCACTCGATCCCCTCGATGGGCGGGCCGATCGCCACCAGGGGCATGGCCTGCTGAATGCGCTGGAGGCAGGCCCGCGTCACATCCTGGGCCGTGCTGTTTTCCACCACCGACCCCGCAAGCAATGCGCCGGCTGGCTCCAATTCCAGCAAATCGTTGGTGACTGTTTCACAGCTTGTGCCCTCCGGATAGCATAAATTCAGCACGCGGTAGCCGCTGCGGACGGCCTCCGCGGTGATTCCTTCGCACATGGACGCATAATAAGGACTCGTCTGTGACGACATGACCAGGGCGATATTGCGGTCTGAAACAAACCGGCGGGCCATTCTGGCCGCTCCGGGATGATAATTCAGCGCCTTGACGGCTTCTTCCACCTTTTTTCGGGAAGCTGCCGATATGCTGCCGCCGGACAGCGCGCGGGAAACGGTAGCGATGGATACGCCTGCTTCCTCCGCGACGTCAAAGATGGTGGGATGCTTATCGTTCATAGGGATCGGCCTCTCTTTCGGATCAAATTATACCATACTTGATTTTGCAATTCAATAGCACGATTGAAAATATTATCAATTTATTTTCACTTATTTACAAGAAAAATGTGAAAATAATTTTCAAAAGCACTTGACAACGATAAAAAATGGGCTATAATTGTCCGTGGAAGGTGAAACAAACATTTTGCCGTTGGATCGAGTGTAAATACTTATCACGTATCAAAACGGCACGCCCGTTTTCGATAAAATAAAAAGGAGGAATTGATTCATGAAGAAACTGCTCGCCCTGGTTCTCGCGGCCATGATGCTCCTGTCCGTTGTCGGCATCGCCGCCGCCGAAGACGCCAAGACCCTGACCGTTGTGACCTGGGACGCCACCACCACCCCCTATCTGATCGCCCAGAAGGAAGTCTTTGAAGCCTCCCATCCCGGCGTGACCATCGAGTATGTGGACGTCGCTTCCCAGGATTACGGCATCAAGACCACCACCATGCTGGAAGGCGGCGACACCAGCGACGTGTTCATGGTGAAGGAAATTGACGATATCATCAAGTGGCAGGCCCAGGGCTTTGCGGAACCCCTGAACGCCTATGTGGAGAAGACCGGCTATGATCTGTCCGGCTTCGTGGGCACCGAAAAGAACTACTGCGTGGGCGACGAGCTGTATGCCGTTCCCTTCCGCTCCGACTTCTGGGTGCTGTACTACAACAAGGATCTGTTCGACGCTGCCGGGGAAGCTTATCCCACCAACGATATGACCTGGGATCAGTACGCCGATCTGGCCATCCGCCTGACCAAGGACGGCGTGTACGGCACCCATTATCACACCTGGCTGTCCGCCGTGGCCAACTGGACCGTGGCCGACGGCGTGAACACCCTGGCCGACCGCAACTATGACGATCTGCTCTACTTCTATCAGCTCTATCAGAAGCTGGAAGACGCGGGCGCCTGCATGGCCTACGCCGAGCTGAAGGCCGCCGGCCTGCATTACAGCGCCGCCTTCGCCAACGGCAACATCGCCATGCTGCCCATGGGCTACTGGTACGTGTCCACCCTGATCGGCTACAACAAGGACGGCACCTGCAACTTCAACTGGGGCATCGCCGCCGTTCCTCATGCTGAGGGCGTCGCCGCCGGTTCCTCCTTCGGCAACCTGACCGGCGCCATGATCAACGTCAAGTCCGCCAACAAGGATCTGGCCTGGGAGTACATCTCCTGGCTGGGCGGCGAGGAAGGCGCTGCCGCCACCGCTTCCGTGGGCGCCCGTCCCGCTTACGTGTCCGAGAACGTGGCCGACGCTATGTCCTCCGTGGCTGGCTTCCCCACCGACGAAACCAGCAAGGGCGCGCTGATCCCCTCCTTCGTGGGTATGGAATGGCCCGTGGCCGAGAAGGTGGCCGATATCAAGACCATCGTGAATGAAGAACACACCATGATCATGTCCCGTGAAATCACTCCCGAAGAGGGCATCGAGGAAATGAACGAGCGCGTGGCCGAGCTGTTCCAGTAAGGCTGAGCCGCATCGAACGAACAAACATCTGCCCAAGGCAGGGAAGGCGCTTGCCTTCCCTGCCTTTTTCATAGAAAGCGCGTCTGCTTTCCCGCGGGCAGAGGGCCTTCCGCCTGGGGGAAAGCAGGCGAAACGAGACAAACGAAACGTGATCGCCGGAAAGGAAAGAAACCGTTATGCAGCATGCTGAGCAGAAGCGCGCGCGGGCCAGGATGGGCCGCCTGGGGCGGAAGAACACCCTGATCGCCTATTCGTTTCTTGCGCCCAACTTCCTGGGCTTCGCCATTTTCACCCTCGTCCCCGTGATTTGCGCCATCGCCCTGTCGCTCTTTGAGTGGAACGGCGGCGATATTTCCAAGCTGAAATTCGTGGGCCTGGAGAACTACGCCACCATCTTCAACACCAAAAAGGTGGCCGAAAAGGGCATAGAATATTTCTTCAACCGCGTGGATTTGGGCATCGCGCTGAAAAATACGGCGTTCTATACCCTGATCACCGTGCCGCTTACCATCCTGTGCGCCCTGGCGCTGGCCATGCTGCTCAACAAGATCAAGGGCGCCGTGGCCTACCGCACCATTTTCTTCTTTCCCTACGTGGCCTCCATGGTGGCCATCTGCGTGTGCTGGTCCTTCATGCTGATGAAGGACGGCCCTGTGAACCAGCTGATCATGGGCCTGGGCATCCCCTTCAATAAATCCTGGACGGCGGACAGCGGCATGGCCATCTGGTCCATCATCCTGGTCAGCGTCTGGCGAAACATGGGGTATTACATGGTCATTTACTTAGCGGCGCTCCAGGGCGTGCCCCGGGAGCTGCTGGAGGCGGCCACCGTGGACGGCGCGGGCAAATGGAAGCAGTTCCTCCATGTGACCCTGCCGCAGTTGAAGCCCACCACCTTTTTCGTGTCCATCATGATGATCATTTCCTGCTTCAAAATCTACGACGTGGTGGCCATCATGACCGACGGCGGCCCAGGACGCGCCACCAAAATGCTGGTCACGTACATCTACGACGAAGCCTTCGTGAAGGTGCGCTACGGCCAGGCCAGCGCCATTTCCATGGTGCTGCTGGTGATCGTGCTGCTGATCACCATTTTGCAGTTCCGCTCGGAAAAGAGCTTCTCCAACGATTGAGGAAGGGGAAAAGGCTATGGAAACCACCATTCGGCAAAAAGCCATCCGCAGGGATCATCCCCTGCTGCAGAAGATTGTTCGCATCGTGATCTATTTCCTGCTCACCGCCCTGGCGGCCTTTACCCTCATTCCCTTCCTGTGGATGATCTCTTCCAGCCTGAAATTGGACCGGGAAGTGTTCGCCTATCCCATGCGCTGGATCCCGGAGACCTTTCACTGGGAAAACTACCGGCTGATCTGGCAGCGGGTGCCGCTGCTGACCTACTTCAAAAACACCGCTTTCATCGCCATCGTGGTAACATTGCTGCAAACGGTGACCTCCTCCTTCGCGGCCTATGCCTTCGCCAAGCTGGAGTTCCGGGGCCGCGACACGCTGTTCCTTTGCTACATCGCCACCATCGCCGTGCCGTGGCAGGCGTACATGCTGCCCCAGTTCATCATGATGCGCTCCATGGGCCTGTACGACACCCTGTGGGCCATGGTGGTGCTGCAGGCGTTCAGTGCCTTCGGCGTGTTCCTCATGCGTCAGTTTTACCGGAGCATTCCCACGGAGCTGTGCGAGGCGGCCCGGCTGGACGGCCTCAGCGAGTACGGCATCTGGGCCAGGATCATGCTGCCTCTGTCCAAAGCCGCCATCGCCACCCTGGTGATCTTCACCTTCGTGGGCACCTGGAACGACTACATGGGCCCTATGATCTACCTGACGAGAGACGTCAACAAGACCGTGCAGGTGGGCCTGCGCCGCTTCATCCAGGAAAATTCCAGCGATTATCATTTGATCATGGCGGCTTCCCTTTGCTCCCTGTTGCCGGTTTCCATCGTGTTCCTCTGCCTGCAAAAGTACTTCATCGAGGGCATCGCCACCAGCGGCCTGAAAGGATAATTCTCATCGGTAAGGGGAAGCGTTATGTTTTCTGAGTATTTGGATCGGCAGCCCATCCGGGCGCCGCTGACGCAAAACGAGCTTTGCCTGGTTCCGCCGTCGGAGAACCGTGCCGCGTGGGAAAATATACCGGGTGCTTTCCGTGAGGAAATCGAACGGATGGGGTTACGGTATGCCAATCATCCGTACCCCATGCGAAAAGCGACGGATTTTCTGGCGTTTGTCCGCACGGGAAGCCGGGCGGCGGACGAGGGGCCTTACTTCTTCCGGCGGCGCAAGCTGTGCGTTTCGGCGCTGCTGTGCTGCGTGGATCAAACGGCTGATATGGACGACGTGATCGACGGGATCTGGTGCATTTGTGAGGAAAGCGCCTGGGCCGTCAGCGCCCACAACGTAAACCCCATTCCCGGCGCGCCCAGGGCGCAGGATGTTCCCCTGCCCGACGTGGAAAAGCCCTATATCGACCTGTTTTCCGCCCAGACGGGCATGATCCTTTCGTTGGTTCATTGCCTCCTGAAGGATCGGCTGGACGCCGTTTCGCCGCTGATCGGGCAGCGGATCAAAACCGAGATCAAACGCCGAATCCTTATGCCTTTCATGGAAACGGACGATTTTTGGTGGATGGGCTTCCGGCGGAAAGACCTGTGCAACTGGACGCCCTGGATCGTATCTAATGTGATGCTGTGTGCCTGCGTCTGGCTCACGGAGAAGGACGCGCTGGCGGCGCTGCTGGACCGGGCCTTGCGCATGCTGGACCACTGGCTGGCCGTGGTGCCCGCCGACGGCGGCTGCGATGAAGGCGCGGGCTATTGGAACATGGCGGGCGGCGCGCTGCTGGACTGTTTGGAATTGCTGGAGCATGCGACGGACGGCCGGATGACGTTTTGGCGGGAAGATAAAATCCGCAATGTCCTGTCCTTCCCCCTCAGGGCGGAGCTGGGCGGCGGCTGGTTCGTCAATTTTGCCGATTGCGACGCCCGCCCCTTCCTTTCGGGGGAACGCCTGCAATACGCCGGAGAAAAGTTAGGCTACCCCTCGCTGGCTTCCATGGGGATTCGCCTGCGGGGAACCTTGGGCGATCAAATCAACGACGTGCCGCATTTCAACCGGCTTTTGAAGCTGCTGTTCCATCCGGCCGGACAGGAAGCCGCCGCCCCCCAGCCGCGGGACGTTTGGCTGCCGGATTTGCAGCTTCGCGTCGTTCGCCGGGGCGGGATGACCCTGTGCTGCAAAGGCGGCCACAACGGCGAAAGCCACAACCACAACGACGTGGGTTCCTTCATGCTGTATGTGGACGGGCAGCCGGAAATCATCGACGCGGGCAACATGACCTATACCGCCAAGACGTTTTCCGACGCACGCTATACCCTATGGAACGTGCGGTCTGCGTATCATAACCTGCCCATGATCGGCGGTTTGGAGCAATCGCCCGGAAAAGCATACGCGGCGCGGGACGTGCGCTGTCTGCAAAGCGGCCTGTCGCTGGAGCTGGCGGGAGCGTATGACGTATCGGCGGGCATCGAATCGCTGATACGAACCATGGAATTGACGGAAAATCAATTTATTCTGCGCGACCAGATCAGCCTGTACCGGCCCGCGCCCGTGACCTGGGTATGGATGCTGAGAAACCGGCCCTCCGTCATGGGAAATACGCTGCTTTCCGGCGGCGTCCGCATCGTTTTTCCGGCCGAATTGCAATGCGCAGCCGAGGAAATCCCTGTCACGGACAGCCGTATGGCCCGGAATTTTCCCGGCAGCCTGTGGCGGGTAACGCTGACAGGCGCGCCCGCGGCGCATGCCGAAGTCTTATTTACCGTTGGGAGGAAGAATCCATGCATGATGTGAGCAACAATCCCCTGCTGACCCGGCAGGATCTGGCGGACGCGGCGGTGCAAATGATCGCGCCGCTGGTTTCCTGCCTGACGCCCGGCAAAGCCCGGATGATCGTAGGCGAAGGCTCCGCCCATTATTCGGAGGATGTGGCCGGGATGGAGGGCTTTTCCCGGGTGCTGTGGGCGCTGGCGCCCATGCTGGTCGGCAAATGCCCGGAAGCGGAGCCCTTCTGGAAGCTGTGGAAAGAGGGGATCATCAACGGCACCGATCCCGTTCATCCGGAATACTGGGGCGGCATCGGCGATTATGACCAGCGCATGGTGGAAATGGCGGTGATCGGCACGGGCCTGTGCTTTGCGCCGGATCAGTTTTACCGTGGCTTCACCGCCGCTCAGCAGGAAAACCTTTACCAATGGCTGAACCAAATCAACCGGTTTGACATGCCCAAAAATAACTGGCGGTTTTTCCGCATCCTGGTCAATATCGGTTTCCTGAAGGTGGGCCTGCCTGTAGATCGTGCCCGTCTGACGGAAGACCTGGATATGATGGAAAGCCATTATGTAGGCGACGGCTGGTATTTTGATTATCTCACCAAGCGGGATTATTACACCATCTGGGGCTTTCACTATTACAGCCTGCTGTATGTGGCCGCCATGCGGGAGGAAGACCCGGAGCGGTGTCAGCGTTTTGCAGAAAGGGCGAAGCTGATCGCGCCCCGGTTCGCCTGCTGGTTTGACCGGGAAGGCCGGGCCTTGCCCTATGGCCGCAGCCTGACCTATCGCTTCGCTCAGGGCTGCTTCTGGGCGGCCATGGCCTTCGCCGGGGTGGAAGCGGAAGGAATCGGCTGGGGCGGCATGAAGCATATGCTGCTGGGCAATCTGCGCGCCTGGCTGAAAATGCCGATCTTTGACCGGGGCGGGGCGCTGACCGTGGGCTATGGCTATCCCAACCTGTGCGCCGCGGAGGGCTACAACGCGCCCGGTTCTCCCTACTGGGCCATGAAAACATTTTTGGCCCTGGCGCTGCCGGAGGATCATCCCTTCTGGCAGGCGGAGGAAACGCCCTACGCCCCGCCGGAAATATTTCTGGATGAACAGGTGCGTTTGCTCCTGACCCGCGACGCCGAAAACCGCCAGGTCGTCGCCTACACTGCCGGGAACCACGCCTGGGAGCATATGCACGAGGATGAAAAATACGAAAAATTCGCCTATTCCACACAGTTTGCCTTCTCCGTCACCAAGGAAGCGACCACGCTGAATAAGGGCGCTTTCGATTCCATGCTGGCCGTCAAACGAACGGGCAAGGATTTGTGGCACGCCCGCAGCGGATGCG
This sequence comes from Clostridia bacterium, assembly GCA_017443295.1. GTDB lineage: Bacteria > Bacillota > Clostridia > Christensenellales > Aristaeellaceae > RUG563. Next base: position 6,477 of record JAFSNT010000198.1, on the reverse strand, counting down.
ACAGCTTTTCCCTGACGGAAAACCGGGTGGCCTTCACCTGGTCGCCCATGGAGGGCGTATCCATTGATACGGTCGTTGCGCCTTTAGGGATGTGGCATGTGCGAAAGCATATCATCCGCACGGCCTTTGAAATCGAAGCGGCGGAGGGAGCCTTTGCCGTCCGGAAGGATTGGGCAGGCGCCCGGCCCTGCGACCGCATTTCCTCCGCCTGCGCCGCGAACGGCTGTTTTGCCGCCGCCCACGGGGCTTACGGAACCAGCGCGATCTTCGCCGTTCAGGGGTACAGCCAGGGCGAAATCATCCATACGGAACCCAATACCAATCTGGTCTATCCCCGCACGGTGCTGCCCACCCTGCGCGCGCAGTTATCCCCCGGCGAGCATTGCCTGATTTGCGCCGTGTTCGCCGACGCGGGGGACTGCTGCCCGGAAAATATTCCACAGGAGGTAAAGAATCTTGCTGAATCGTTATGAGGACGCCGCAAAAAAAGCGGCTGAAAAATTCCGCCGTACCGCCGTGCTGGCGGCCCAGGCCGATATCATTCCCTACAAAAGCGAAAACGGGCAGTGGATCGCCTCGCCCTATGACGGCAACGGCTGGTGGACGGGCGGATTCTGGCCGGGGCTGATGTGGCAGTTCTATGCCGGTACAAAGGATGATTTCTTCCTGCGTGAGGCGAGGCGCGCGGAAGCGTTGCTCGTCCATGAATTCCGTGTTTTTCACAATCTGAACCATGACGTGGGGTTCATGTATCTGCTTTCCTGCGGGGCGGACGCCAAATTGACCGGCGATTCTCAAGCGCGAACGGATACGCTGCACGCCGCCAGCCTGCTCATGGGCCGCTTCAACCCGGCGGGCTACATCCGGGCGTGGAACGGCGAAAACCAGGCGGGCTTCGCCATCATCGACTGCATGATGAACCTGAGCCTGCTGTTCTGGGCTTCCCGCCAGACGGGAGATCCGCGCTTTGCGCACGTGGCGAAAATCCATGCCGATACCGCCCTGCGGGAATTTATTCGCCCGGACGGTTCCGTCAGCCACATCATCGAATTTGATCCGGAAACGGGCAAACGGGTGCGGGAGCATGCCGGACAGGGCTATGCCTTAGGCACCCAATGGAGCCGGGGCCAGGCGTGGGGCCTGTACGGCTTCACCTTGGCGTATCATAATACCCAGGACGCCCGCTATTTGAACGCCGCGGAAAAGATCGCCGCCAATTTCATCGCCCACATCCGCCCGGACGGACTGACGGACTGCGATTTCTGCCAGCCCCATACGGAGGAACGCGTCGACAACATCGCCGGAGCGATCGCCGCCTGCGGCTTATTGGAGCTGCACAAAATCACCGGGAAAGAACAGCACCGATCCGCCGCTCTGCGGCTGATCGACGGCCTGCTGGATCTCTGCTGCGACTGGACGGACAGCCGCTGCGGTCTGCTGACCAAATGCACCGCCAGCTATCACGACGACGGGGCGGGACGGCATACCAATATCACCTACGGCGATTATTTCCTGGTGGAAGCCCTGGCCAAGCTGAACGGGACCGATCCCATGCTTTGGCGCTGAAAGGAAGCAGGATGATTACCATTGAATTAAAGGACGCGTCGGGAAACCTTATCGCCGCCGCAAGCCACGCGACCGAAACGCTTCTGTGCGTGGATCGGGTTTATCAGCCCGGGGATCAGCTCATCCTTTCCGGCGCAAAGCATCTGCATGTTCAAATGGATCAGGGGATGCCGGGTGGTGAAGTCTTCCTGCCCCAGGGGAAAATGACCTGGAACGTACCGGCGGGCGAACATCGCTTAGCTTACGCGCCCGGCATATTTGAGGTGGGGCGGCACGTAATTTCAGCCCGCGTGATGACGGAAGCTGAAACCGCCGCGCGCCGGAACATCGCCCGCAATCCTGCCGATCTGCGGGGGGATACGGATTATTACCCCCACTGCACCGCCAACGTGGAAACGAGAAACGAAGCCTGCTTCTGCGCCCGGAACGTCATCGACGGCCTGCGGTTCAATACGTTTCACGGCGAATGGCCCTTTCAAAGCTGGGGCATCGGCGCGAGGGAAGACGCATGGTGCCGCCTGGACTTTGGCCGGGACGTGCTGGTGGATGAAATGGCCCTGACGCTGCGCGCCGATTTTCCCCATGACGCCTATTGGACGGGCGGGCACGTCATCCTGTCCGATGGGACGGACAGGGAATTTACCTTGGAAAAAACCGGCGACCGGCAGTATATTTCCCTGGGCAGCCACGTTGTGCGCTGGATGCGGCTGGAGCGAATGATCAAAAGCGACGACCCTTCCGCCTTTCCCGCCTTAACGGAATGGGAGGTTTGGGGCGCGGATGCACGTTAAGCCGCCAAGCCCCCGCCATTCCCATAAAAAAGAGAACGGCCGGCAACAAAAAAACCTCCCTTCCGCTTCATCCTCGCGGCAGGGAGATTTTCATTTTGTTATGATATTTTCAGGCCCAAGCATCATGCCGCGGCGTTTGCGTTGAGCCGATCAAATATTCCCATCCATACAAAAAGCCTGCTGCACAGTTTCGCTGTACAGCAGACCATGATGCTTGATGCGCATTCAGTATTGACCAATCCCGTGCGCTGATGCCTTTTTTTCTGAAATTGTGTTCAATACTGTTTTATGGAGTGTGAGCTTTCCCCCAGAATATTGTATGTTCGGTTTTACGCCTGCCGTCCAATCGTCGCCTTGATGCGGCGCACGCCGGCGGAGGAGGATTCTTCCTTCTGGATCTTGAAGGAAACCAGGTCGCCGGTATTGGAGGCGTGGGGGCCGCCGCAGATTTCCTTGGAGAACTGGCCCATGGTGTAGACCTTGACGCGCTCGCCGTACTTGCTTTCAAAGAGGCCCATAGCGCCCTGGGCTTTGGCTTCGGCCACGGTCATTTCCTCCATGGTCACGGGGGCCTTGGCCTGGATGGCGACGTTCACCAGCCGTTCCACTTCCACCAGCTCTTCGGGGGTCATTTTGCGGCCGAAGGTGAAGTCGAAGCGCAGGCGTTCGGCGGTGATGTTGCTGCCCTTCTGGTGCACTTCGTCGCCTAAGACTTTCCGCAGGGCGGCTTGCAGCAGGTGGGTGGCGGTGTGGAGGCAGGCGGTCTGCTCGCTGGCATCGGCCAGGCCGCCCTTGAAGCGCTGCTCCGCGCCCGCGTGGCTGGTTTCCTGGTGCTGCTTGAAGCGCTCGGCGAAGTCCGCTTCGTCCACGGTCAGGCCCTTTTCGGCGGCCAGCTCCTTGGTCATTTCGATGGGGAAGCCGTAGGTATCGTAGAGCTTGAAGGCGCTGCGGCCGTCCAGGGTGGTCAGGGTGGCAAGGCGCGCGCTGATGGCGGCTTTCAGGCCGTCTAAGTTGCCCGCCTGGGCCGCTTCGATGATGGGCATCATGTCGGGGGAGGGACGCAGCTTCTTGGTCTGGGCATGACCCTGGGCGCAGGCCACGGGGTCGGCGTCAGCCAGAATGCTTTCCAGCAGGGCGCGGGTGTTCACGATGTTGTTGTACACCTTGTCGAATTCCTTTTCACCCTGCTTCAAGGTGCGGGCAAAGCGGTCTTCTTCTAACTTTAACTGTTCCAGCACGAAGGCGGCGTTGTCTTTCAGCTCGGGGTACACCTCGCTGTACTGGTCGATGATGACCTGGGCGATTTCGCAGGTGAAGCCCGCTTCCATGCCAAGCTGCATGGCGTAGCGCACGGCGCGGCGGATCAAGCGGCGCAGGATGTAGCCCTGGTCCACGTTGGAGGGGGAGACGCCACGGGGGTCGCCCAAAATGAAGGTGGAAGTGCGCATATGGTCGGCGACGATGCGGAAGGCCTTGGTGGTGGCTTCGTCTTCACCGTACGTCTTGCCGGACAGCTCGGCGATCTTGGCTAAGATGTTTTCAAAAATGTCCGTTTCGTAAACGCTCTTTTTGCCGGTCAGCACGCAGACCGTGCGCTCCAGACCCATGCCGGTGTCCACGTTCTGCTGGGCCAGGGGAATGAAGCTGCCGTCCGCCTGCTTGTTGTACTGCATGAACACGTCGTTCCAGATTTCCAAGTACGCGCCGCAATCGCAGGCCGGGGAACAGTTGGGGCCGCAGGGCTTCTTCACGATCATGAACATTTCGGTGTCCGGGCCGCAGGGGCCGGTGATCCCGGCGGGACCCCACCAGTTATGCGCCTTGGGCAGGTAGAACAGGTGATCGTCCTTCACGCCGCAGGAGCGCCACAGATTGGCGGCTTCCTCGTCGCGGGGACAATCGCTGTCGCCCGCAAACACGGTGAAGGCCAGCTTGTCCTTTGGCAGACCCAGCCATTCTTCGCTGGTCAGGAATTCCCAGCTCCAGGGGATCATTTCCTTCTTGAAATAGTCGCCCAAGCTCCAGTTGCCCAGCATTTCAAAGAAGGTCAGGTGGCTCATGTCGCCCACATTGTCGATATCGACGGTGCGGATGCACTTCTGCACGTCGGTGAGCCGGTTGCCCGCCGGGTGCTTCTGGCCCAGCAGGTAAGGCACCAGGGGATGCATGCCCGCCGTGGTGAACAGCACGGTCGGGTCGTTTTCCGGAATGACGGAGGCGGAGGGGATCACGGCGTGGCCCTTCTGCTGGAAGAATTGCAGCCACAGGGAACGCAGGGCGTTGGCATTCAGAGATCGCATGGGTATCAAACTCCTTTTCAGAAAATAAAAAGTGTGTCTGTTTTCGTTTTGAAGACGAACAGACACACTGTATTCGCGGTACCACTTCAATTGGCGTATCATGGGAGCGATACGCCCGCCTCGATCCTGATAACGGGAGGAACCCGATCCGCCTTACTGGCTTTCGCGTTCCGGCGGGCAGCTCGGCAGCGGCCGGTTTTCCCTTCCCGCGCCGGGCTTTCACCCTCCCCGGCTCGCTTGGCGGCAATCCCGGAAAACCTTTTCTGCGTCAAGGCTTTCTATGAAATTGCGCATAGTATACCGCGAAACGGGGGAGATGTCAAGGGTTTGGAAGATTCGCCGTCAATCTCCGTCAATCGACAATCTCGAATTTCTTCCGCAGCGCATCCTCACGCGCCGCGTCTGCTTCATCTTGCTTATGCAGAATACCCGTCAGGCTATTTGTCAAAATCGTTTCATCCGCATTCTTCTCTTTCACCGGATGCCGGGCAGCATGGCTTTGCGCTTCTGTCGCAGGCGTTTCGTGAATCATGACTTACACTTCCTTCCGTGTTCTATTATATGTTTTTTCTTTTGCTCTGCAAGGCGTCTTTCTTTCGCGGCAGAAATTGTTACAATTCCCATCTTGACGGCAAAGGACGGACAAAGATACACTAAGGGACGGAAGCAAAGAACTGACAAAACCGAAACGGAGGATCAGCCGATGAAAAAATGGGGAATGTTGTTGCTGGTGTTGGTTTTGCTGGCGGGCATGACGGCGGCTCGGGCGGATTCCATGGACTTTGCGCCTTACGCGCTGGAGCGGAGCGGTCACAGCACGATCTACAATTATATGATGCTGACTGAACACGATCTTGCCGGCCAGTGTGCCGCGTTAGACGGTTTGGTCTGGTGGCGGGATCGGGCTGTTTATCGGTCCCTCAGCATAGAACAGGGCACGGGCAATTATGAGCTTCTGCCCCGGTCGGACGGCACTTTCGGCGTGGTGCATATCAGCAAGCGGGAAGACGCCTCCCGGCGAAACGTGATCCTCTACGATTGGGAGGAAGAAGGTTTGGTGAACGGTCGGGAGATCCCGGTCACCGGCCTGGTGCGATACAATGTGGAGAAGGACGGCTTCGCGCTGCTGGATGACAACGGAAGCCAGACCCTGCTGAAGCTTTACGACGGTTACGGAAACCTGGAAGCACAAATCGAAGTGAGCCGGGAAATCGACTTTGCAATCAGAACTGTGCGGGCTGGGCCGGGCTGGTGGCTGACGACGGTTTCTCAATCGCTCAAATCCGGCAGTTATATGCTGCTCATGATCCGGGACGGCGCCGTCGTGTGGCAGAAAGGACCCGGTAAGGAACTCCATACCGTATTCCCGGACGGCCAGGGTGGCTTCTTTACCTGTGCCGATCAGGATGACAGCACGTTTACGCCTCTTGTGATCGCCCGGTATGACGGAAACGGAAACCAGCTATGGCGTAAAACCCTGAAAGGGAACAAGGTGGTGCTGGGGACAGCGAGTACCGTCATCAGCCTCGACCCGGAAACCGGTCATACCGTCCTGACCGGCACCGCCATGGCCAATTCCCGGAAGGTCTACCGGGTATACCGCATGGAGGTGGACGATCAGGGCAAAACCGTGAGCATGGACGTGCGGGAAAGCGATTACCACAACAGAATCTATTATAATGTTCATGTATTCCCGGACACGGGAAATACATGGGTGCTGTTCGATGAAGCGCTGACGTATCCTTATGATTATCCCGCGGCTTTGGTGTCCTTTGAGGCGCTGCCCAAGGCGGACAATCCGGGCATCGAACTGCGGTAAT
>JAFSNT010000197.1 GCA_017443295.1 Clostridia bacterium | reverse complement strand
TCCTACCTCCTACTTCCTACCTCCTACCTCCTGCCTCTTCCTTCCAACCTCGAACCCATCTGCTACTTCTCGCGGCGGGCCTGCAACCGCCGCTTTTCTCATGAAGGGGGTTCCTATGCCCAGCAAACGCAGCCAGGATATGCTGGATATGATTCAGGCGCACAAAAAAATGGCCAGCGGCATCGGCAACGGCTGGCTCATGAAGGTGGACGCCCCCGCCGGGGCGGTGGCCCGGCTGCACGTGCGCGGCACCACGGGGGCCGCCGTGGCCGGGCTGGATATGCCCGCCGTCATGGTGACGCCGGACAGGCTGGAAATCCCCGACGCAGCGATCCTGCATATGCACGGCGGGGCCTATGTGTCCGGCGGGCTTTTGCAGTGCCGCACCCTCATCTCCCCCATCTGCGCCGCCGCGGGCGTGCGGGCGCTGACCTTTTCCTACCGGCTGGCGCCTCAATTCCCTTATCCCGCCCAATTGGAGGACGCGCTGCGGGCGTACCGTTATCTCACAAACGCCGGGATTTCGCCCCGGAAAATCGCCTTTGTGGGCGAAAGCGCCGGGGGCAATTTAGCCCTGGCCCTGGCGCTTCGCCTGCGGGACGCGGGGGAAGAAATGCCCGCCGCTATCGCCCTGCTCTCCCCCTGGGTGGATTTGGCCCAGACGGGCGAAAGCTATACGGCTCTTTCGGGGGTGGACGCCACGCTGGATAAGGACGACCTGCTGAAAAGCGCCGTGGCCTTCGCGGGCGGCGAGGAAAGGCTTCGGGACGCGGACGTTTCCCCCGTTTACGCCCATTTTGCCGGGTTTCCCCCGGCGCTCATCCATTGCGGCACCCGGGAAATCCTATTAAGCGATTCCGAAATGCTGGCCCGCGCCCTGCTCCGGGACGGGGTGGAAGCCCAATTGGTACGCTGGGAGGGCATGTGCCACGTGTTCCAGGCCTTCGGCTTCGAGGAAAGCAGGGCGGCCAACAGCCAGATCGGCCAGTTTTTGAAAAAGCATTTGGAAGCCTGAGCGCCGCTTTTATTGCAAGGAATCAAACAAGATGGTCTGCTTTTCCGCGTCCACCCGGGCCTCCACGCCGAAGGGCATGATGCAGCGGGGCTGGGCGTGGCCGATGTTGACGTTGCACAGGATGGGCAGGTCGGGCTTGGCGATCACTTCCCTCAGGAGCTGCCAATATTCCTGTTCAAAGGTACGATCCATGGGCTTGCCGATGAGAACGCCGCTTACGGCGTCGAACACCCCGGTTTTCTTGAGATATTCCAGCGCCCTCCGGTATGCCGCCGGGGGCATTTTTTCTTCGCTGCTTTCCAAGAGCAGGACGCGGCCCCGCCATTCCGACCCGTCGGGGAACAAACGGTATTTCTGGCACAGCACGGGCATGTCGGCATAACGCTCCCCGTCCCAGAAGTCGTGCAGGGAATCGATGCAGCCGCCTAAGATTTTGCCGGAGAACACGGGCGGCCCCTGGAGCAGCACAAAGCCGCCGTCCGGGTGCCCGGTAAGCGGCACGCCCACCTGGGAGGGGTCGAAGCTACTTCTTTCCTCATACCACGTATCGCTGGGGCGAATCTCCCGGATGCCGCCGGTGGCAATCAGCTCCTGAAAATATCCCTTGCTGTAAGGCGGCATATCCGGCCCCAATTCGCACAGGTCGGCCAGGAAGCTCTGGCCGTAAAAGGTGCGCAGGCCCACCTTGTGCAGCATGAAATGGTTGATGGTGGTATCGGAAAAGCCCAAAAATACCTTTTCCCGCACGGCGCTTTGCAGCTCGCCGTGATCGAACAGATAGGGCAGCAGCCGGTACGTGTCGTCGCCGCCGTTGGCGCAGAGGATCATATCGATTTGGGGATCGGAGAACGCTTCAAGCAAATCCTCCGCCCGCTTTTCCGGGTGTTCCCTGATGTAGTCCAGCCCTTTCAGGGCGTGGGGCAGGAATTTCACCTGGAGCCCCATGCTTTCCAGCCTGCGCACGCCGATGTCCAGTTCATGCCGCACGAACGGCTCGCCGATGATGCCGCTGGATAAACTGACGATACCCACCGTTTTGATCATGTTAATCCCTCCTCCGCTTCTGTGCATTTCATCCATCCCCTGGCGCTTTTGCCCGTGACGCTGATGATATAATCCCCGGATTTGGGGATGGGCAGGTCAAAGGCGGCTTCGTCCCCCTTCCCCCGGCCGTTGGCCTGATAGAGGGGCGTTTCCTCTTCCATGCCGATCACAAGATCGACGCTGCCGCTTTCGATCAGCCAGGAAACATGCAGGGCGTCCCCCTCTTTGAAAGCCAGGGTCTGGACTTCGGCGGTATTCAGCACGCTGAACCGCAGAGAAAAGGACGCGGGGGCCGCGCTGACGGTCCGTTCGCCGTTAAACTTCACGGCGGGCTGTTTGTACAAGAACCAGGCGGCGGTTCCCAGCACCACAAGAACAAGAACGAGAACCGCCCAAAGTATTTTTTTCCGCACGATGTTTTTTCCTCCGTATCAGATATTTTCCCGCAGCCAGTTTTCCACGAGCTTTCCGTCGCCCGGCCCCATAAAGGGATGCTCGCTGTCCGGGGAAACGGTCAATTTCGCGTGGAAGCGCCGGGAAAACGCTTCCATGACCTCCGGGGATTGCAAATTGTCCTTCCCGCCGTACAGGATGGCGGTGGGGATGGGCCACTTTTCCACGGGATGGGCCTGAATGTACTGGTAATAGTCCCAGCGCAGGGGATCCACGGGCGTGTCGATCTCGCCCTTTTCTTTTAGTTCTTCCGGGGTCACGCGGAACCACCGCATCATTTGACCCACCAGATAGCCCATATCGGCGATGGGCGACTGGAACAGGGCTTTTTCAAAGGGCCTGCTTGCGTAGGCTTGCAGGGAAAAGTACGCGCCGATGCTGCACGCGTACAGGGAAACGCGCTGCCAGCGGGAAAAGGCGTAATCCGCCATGGCGTTCAAATCCCGCGTGCCGCTGAACACGTCCAGCCGGGCGTCGTCTTTTCGTTCCCCGTGCTGGGCTAAATCAAAGCTCAGCGTCTGATAACCCTTTTCGGCGGCGATGGGCGCGAAGGAGGCCGCCGCTTCCTTGCTGCTCAGCTTCCCGTGTACGTACAGAAACAGCCTATTCGACGGATCCCCCCAAAGAATGGCCGGGATGCCGCATATATCAAATTTCCTTTGCATTTTCCACATTTCCATTCACAATATTCGCGTATACTTCTTCCGGGATCATGGGGGAATTGATTTCTTTGAGTAGCGTTTCGTCGATGGTTCCCGTTTGGGCATACTGCTTCCCGGCCTGCTTCACCAGCTCCAGACGGGGCTTGGTCACCACGTCCGCCTCCGGCGCGTTGAACATGGGGCTTTCCGGCACGGTGATGACGGTGTGATTGCAGGGGAAGCACTGCTTGAACTGCGCCACGGCAGGCTCGAAATTGTGCTGGCTGTTGGGAAAGCCGCAGCCGCAGATCATCATATAATGCAGCCGGGAAAAATCCGCCTGCCCCACGTGTTCGTACCGGTCGCCCACCTTCCGCATGGCTAAGCTGGACAGGGGCATGGTGCGGTCCAGGAGCGCTTTCAGGGGCGCGGGCATGCCGTAGCAGTACAGGGGGAAGCTGAACAAAAGCAAATCGCTGTCCAGCATTTCTTCCAAAATGGCTCGCATGTCGTCGTCATGGACGCAGGTTCCGCCGTTGAGCTTGCAGGCAAAGCACCCGGTACAGTATTCGATGTGCTTTTCCACGGCGTGAACGATGCTGACCTCCTGGGGCGAAACCTCGTTCATACCCGCCAAAAAGGCCCGGGTGATGTGCATCGTATCGCTCTGCTCTTTCTTGGGACTGCCGTTCAAAACCAGAGTTTTCATTGTAATTTCCCCTCTCGTTTATATTTCATAGTATTGATTCGTCATATGGTGGAATAAAGTGAAAAGTGGAAAGTGAAAAGTGAAATTGTATATGGTTCCGCGTCAGGTTACGCTGACACAAGCACTGTCTATTCAAATTTCCACTTTTCACTTTTCAATTTCCACTTTCCGATCCCTATGCCTGAATCCATTAAGAAAAGTGCCGGATTCCCAGGATGCCGATGGGCAGGAAGTACGCACACCAGCCGATCAGCGCGATCACGCCGCCCTTGCTGGTTGCCCCGTCCGCCATGGAGCTGAACAGGCCCGTCATGGGCATGAAGAAGCATCCGACGAAGAAAACGCCGTGAATCATCATGAGGACTTTCAGCCATTTGTCCGCCTTGCTTTCCGCCTTCATGGAAAGGCCCATGAAGAAGGTGGAAAGGGCCATCATGCCGTAGCCCAGCAGATCGTAATTGAAGATCAGGCCCCCGCGCCTGAAATCTAGGATGCTTCTCGCCTGCTCGGTCAGGTTTTCCAGGCGCACGGTGGTGATCTGGGCAAAATACACCAGCAGGATCAGCACCGCGTATACGGCGGAAAACACCATGCCGATATTCGCCGCCACCCGCCTGTCCGCGCTGCTTTCATGATGCAGTCCCGCCGCCATCATGATGTAGCCCATGGGCAGGAACATGCACACGAAGTAGGCGCCGAAGGTAAAATCCACCGCCAGACACACCGCGAACAGGAAGACCGTCACCGCCACGATGCCCGCGCCGATTTTTGCAATCATTTTGTTCATACGCTTTTTCCTTTCATTTGCCATCCCGAAGCTGGTACAGGAATTCGAGCAGATCGTCGTAATCCGATTCCCGGAAGGGCCGCAGGATCAGCCGTTCCGTTTCGATGGTATTCATGCTTTTCTCCCGTGTAAGGTCAGTCAAGCTCCAGCCGCATGTATACAAGCTCCTGCCAGCCCGTCAGCCGGGAGCGGAAGCCCCGGGGATTGCGCCCGAATTCCACGAAGCCCGCGCTTTCATATAGCTTGATGGCCCTTTGGTTTTCTGCCACCGCGTTCAATTCCAATTGGGCGTAGCCCGCTTTTTTCGCGCAGGCGATGCAGGCTTCCATCAAGGCCCGGCCGACGCCCAAGCCCCAGTATTTTTGATCCACGCTGATGCCGAATTCGGCCCGGTGGCGCACCTTTTCCTTGGCCCCCACCTGTTCGATCCCGGCGGTGCCCACGATTTGGCCGTCGATTTCCGCCGCCAGCTCGATTTCCCTTTCGCTTTCCGTCTTTTTCTGTAAGAATTGGGCTTCCTGCTCTGCCGTCATGCTGTTTTCCTCCGGATAAGACAGCAGGAAGTCGGTTTGTTCGTGGGTCAGGTTAAAATTTTCGTACACGGCGGCTCCGTCCCGCGCCGTGCCGTTGCGAAGGACGCAGGTTCTTCCGTCCTTCAGCCGAATCGTTTTACTGTATTCCATAAGCCCTTTTGCCCCTTACTTTTTCACCAGTTCCCGAAAGATGGCGTCCCGGTCGAAGTTTCCTTCCGCCAGCCCTGGCACTTCCTTGTAGGCTTTGCACAGGGACAGGCTGATTTCGGTGCCCACGGCCAGGATTTCTTCGTCCGTATAGGGGCACTCCTCCGTCACGATGAGGGTGGCGTAGCTGAACGCCACCAGCCAGATATTGCGGAAAAACTTGTCGGCGGTGCGGGCATCCATGTTGTAAATCTGCATGATGGAGGGCCGCGCTAAGTCCTGGGAAAAGCGCAGCACCTCCATGGCCCCGCCGGAGATGCTATCCGGGCGGGTGAGGAACAGCAGCCGGTACAATTCCGGCTCCTGCCGGGCAAAGGCCAAATAATGCCGCCACACGCCTAAGAAGGGAATGGGTTCATCCAGCCCCCGCAGAATCTGCTCCCGGTAGCGGGCCTTGGCCAGGGCGTACACCTCCCCTTTGAGCTGCTCCATGGTATCGAACCAGGTGAAAATCGGCCCCACGGACACGCCCAATTCCTTGGCTACCTCTCGGGCCGTCACCGCGCCGACGCCCTCTCTGCGGGCCACGTTCAAAGCGGCCTGAACGATTTCTTCCTTCTGAAACTTCACCTTCGGCGGCATAACGCACCGTCCTTCCTTGCGGGTCGTAAGATAACAAACGATATTTAACAACTGTTATTTTATTCACATGCCGCCTCCCTGTCAAGGGGGTATTGCAAAAGTTTTTTCCGCAAAAACCAGGATTTGACGGATGGAAAAAGTTATGCTATAATAAGCCGTTAATTCCGATTTTATATTCCTATGGGGAGGTAATTTCCATGTCCGGACATTCCAAATGGCACAATATTCAGGCGAAAAAGGGCAAGACCGACGCCGCCCGCGGCAAGATTTTCACCAAGATCGGCCGTGAAATCGCTATCGCTGTGCGGGAGGGCGGGGCCAATCCCGAATCCAACAGCAAATTGAAGGATATCATCGCCAAGGCCAAGGCCAACAATATGCCCAACGACAACATTCAGCGCAGCATCAAGAAGGCCGCGGGCGAAGGCACGGGCGCGACCTACGAAGAAATCACCTATGAAGGCTACGCCCCCGGCGGCGTGGCGATCATCGCCCAGATCGTGACCGACAACCGCAACCGCACCTCCAGCGACGTGCGCCACATTTTCGATAAAAACGGCGGCTCCCTGGGCACGCCGGGCAGCGTGAGCTATATGTTCGACCATAAGGGCGTGATCGTGATCGAGCGCGAACCCGGCATGGACGAGGACGAAATGATGATGACCGTGCTGGACGCAGGGGCCGAGGATATGAAGGTGCTGGACGACGTGTTTGAAATCTACACCGCGCCCAACGACTTTTCCTCCGTCCGCGAAGCGCTGGAAAAAGCGGGCTACGCTTTCATTTCCGCTGATAAGCAGATGATTCCCCAGAATACCGTGGCCCTGCCCGATGAAGAAACCCTGAACAAGGTGCAGAAGCTGCTGGATATGCTGGACGATAACGACGACGTGACCGAAGTGTACCACAACGCGGAACTGCCCGAGGAAGAGGAAGAAGAATAATTTCCCCTTCTGCTCGCTGGCGCGAAAGGGAAGAAGCATGCGCGGATTGATTGTCAGAACGGCAGGAATGCTCCTTTGCATGTGCGTTGTTCTGACGATGGGCGCGCATGCTTCTTTTGCTGACGATATGACCCTGACGGAGGCCTATTTCACCCAGCCGGAAACCTATTCCGGTCTGGTGGAGGTGCCGGGCAAGGGCACGATGCGCTATTACGCGCAGAACGATCCCCTTTGGGGGGCGCTGACCTACGAGCGGGCAGAGGGCGCCGCCGCCCGGCCTTTCCGGGACGGGGGCTGCGGACCCACCGCCGGGGCCATGGCGGTGGCCAACCTGCTGCCCGAGGAAGAATTGCCCCGCATCGCGACGGCGGCCAAGCAGGAATATTCCCTCTGCTCCTGCTCCCTGAACAAGGCACGGTGCAGGTACCACCACGCCCGGTATGTACTCACCACCCAGCGGGATTTCGCCCGCTTTCTGCCCCTGGTGTTCGGGGATTTCGCCACGGGCAACAATACGGCGGGCGCTTACAGCCGGGGGAACGCCAAGGGCACGGGCACGGGCTTTCTGTATGAGATCGCCAAGGTCTACGGCATTACGGTCACGGCCACGGCCAGCTACGACGAAGCCCTGCGCGCGCTGCAAAGCGGCGATACGGTGGTGGGCCACGCCTCCAAGGGCGGCGCGCTGACCAATACGGGGCACTACGTCCTTCTAGCCCACGTGGACAGCCAGCGGCTGTATATCCTGGACCCCCTGTGCCGCACGGATTATTCTGGCTACACCGGGGGCAAAAAGGTCGAGATCCTCCAGCCCGGCCTGATCGCCCTCACCCACAAGGACGTGGGCGTGGCCAACATGGGCATGTTTTTCGTCTTTCACCGAAACGGGCAATGAAAAGAACCTGGTTTTCCGCGCCAGGTTCTATTTTTTTGCCGCCACGTCGCCCAGGAGCGCGCTGGGGCTGGACAGGGCCGCTTCGCACAGCGCCTTTTCCCCGATCACGCCCTGCCGGGTCAGGCCGTCCGGGGCAAGCACCAGCACGATATGATATTTGCCGGGACTGAGCCTGCGCAGCAGCGCGCCCACGGGCATGCTTGCCCCGGCGGCCACTGCTTCCACCGGCAGCACCGCGCAATTTTCGATCTTCTGCCGCCGGGCGATGAGAGCGGTCACGTACCGGGCCGTGCAGCGCCTCCCATCCGCCATGGACAGGTAAAGCAGATACAGGCCGCAGAAGGCGGGGGACAAAACCAGCTGCCCCCGGAAAGCAAAATACAGGGAAACGGCGCAGAGCAGCACGCCCAAAGCTTCGGCGGCGCACACCAGCGCCCGCCTGACCGCCCGTTCCGGGAAAAACCTGCGCAGCATCGCTTCCAGCATATGCCCGCCGTCCAGGGGCAGCACGGGCAGCAGATTGAACAAAAGCAGCAGCAGATTGGCCTTGGCAAAGGCCGCGCAGAAGGAAAAGGACGCCGCGCCGGAGGCAAAAAGCGCGGGAGAAAGAAGGCACCCCAGGAGGCTGAACAGCGGCCCGAAGCTGGCCAGCAGGAACCGTTTGCCAACCGTCAGGGCGTCGGGGTTTTCCACGGTGATCACCCCGCCTAAGGGCGTGATTTCCACCTCCGAAACGGACGCGCCACAGAGCTTTGCCGCCGTCAGGTGGCCGCATTCGTGCAAAAGCAAAGTACACAGGGCGGCAAGCACCCGGGAAACGCCGCCGATCCCGGCGATCAACCACAGCAGCGGCAGCAGGGGATGCAGCCGCAGGCGGGTGTGACCGACCCGGAACGTCACGGCGCGCTCTCCGTCCTCTCCGCCATCAGCTCGGTGGGATCAATGGCCCGCCCCGCCCGGCGCACTTCGATCACGGCCCCTTCCGGCAGGGCCTGGCCCAAACAGGTGCTTACGGAAACCGCCTCCCCCTCCGAAACGGCGACGGAGGAAAGGGCGTAATACATGGTTTCCAGGCCGTCGTCGTGGCGCACCCGCAAAATGTATTCTTCGTCTGATCCGTGATACACGCTCATGACCTGCCCCGCCGCCACGGCAAACACCCGTTTGTCCTGTCCGGTATAGCCCAAATAAGGCTCCTCCGCCGTCCAGGCATGAGACAGGGAACCGAAGCAGGGGGCGGTCAGCTCCGCGTCCGGGGCCGATTCAAAGAACACCGCCACGGTTTCCGGCAGGAAGCGGCCCACAAAGCTGATTTTGCCCAAATGGCCGTCCCATTCCCCATCCACCGTCTGCCGCACCGCCGTCAGCACCGTGCCGCCGTTGGGCAGCTCCGCATTCCGCATGGCCGCCACCGTGACCATGAGCAGCCCCGCCAGGGCCGCGTTGCGGGCCAGGCGCTCCCCCCACCGGGGTTTTTCGGGCAAAGCATGGGTGATTTCGGGCTGTTCCTTCTGGGCCGCCGCCTCCACGCGCTTCATCATGACCGTCGCCTCCTGTCGATCCATCTTATGCGGAGATTTGTTCCGGCATGATAAAATCCTGCACGGCTCACGCATGAATGAGAAAGCGGGATTTGACGACAGAGTTGTGAGTTGAGAGTGAAGAGTTGAGATTTATATAGTTGACCAACTGTGATCGCCTATTGATAGACACTATAATATCTCCACTCTCCACTCTCTCCCCCTTAAATCCAAATTTGTAATTCATGCGTAAACCCCTTAAAATCTTGCGGTGCCGATTGCTTTTTACCGCAAGATATGGTATATTCTTTCGGTATAAAGCAAAAGGGAGGCACGGAACGGGCATGAGCGAAGCGCTGAAACAGGTGGATATTTTCACGGACGGGGCCTGCTCCGGCAATCCGGGTCCCGGCGGCTGGGCGGCGATTTTGCGGTACGGCCAGCACGAAATGGAAATCAGCGGCAGCATGCCCCAGACCACCAACAACCGCATGGAGGTTTTCGCGGTGATCAGCGGCCTTGGCAAGCTGAAAACCCGGTGCCAGGTGCGGGTGTATTCCGATTCTTCCTATCTCATTAACGCCTTTAACGAACACTGGCTGGACAACTGGCAGCGCCGGGGCTGGAAAACCAGCGAGGGCAAGCCGGTGGAAAACCAGGACCTTTGGCGGCTGTTGCTGCTGACGATCAATAAAAAGGGCCACGCGGTCACGTTCCACAAGGTGAAGGGCCATTCTGACCACCCGGAAAACAACCGCTGCGACGCCCTGGCCCGGGCGGCCATCCAGCAGTACCTTTCCCGCAACCCCGATTTGGGCGACCCGGAAAAGCTGAATATCCAGCACTCGTAAGTAACTATCCGGCGGACGACGCTCCCGCCGGTTTTTTATATAAAAAATCCGGCTCGCGAAGAACCGGAAATTTTAGAGTGGAGAGTTGGGATTTAAACAGCTGACATATTCAAGTGCCGGAATATGCAGACTATATTATCTCAACTCTTAACTCTCAACTCTCAACTCTACGTTTACCATACCGGCGGCGTCCAAATCACCACGCAGTTTTCCCGCAGAGAGGCGGGCACGTCGATGAGACGCTGGTTTTTGCTGCCCCGGTAATCCAGCTCCAGGGAGCGTTCCGCCAGGATGAAGGGGCCGTCCACCAGCACGTCCACTTCCCGGAGCAGCGCCATCTGGTCGGGATCGTCGCGGTCCAAAAGCTGCTCCCAGGTGTAGCCGGTGTATGCCCACACGTTCAGGCCCAGGGCATGGGCAGCCTTCGCCAACTCTAAGCAGGGCGCGCTTTGCTCCAGGGGGTCGCCGCCGGTGAGGGTCAGGCCGGAAAGGAGGGGATTCTTTTTCATCTTTGCAATCAGCGCTTCCGTGTCCTCGTCGTGCCCGCCCTGGGGATCGTGGGTCTCGGGGTTATGGCAGCCGGGGCAGTGATGGGAACAGCCCTGGGTGAAAACGGAAAACCGAAGCCCCGGCCCGTCCACAATGCTGTCGTTCACCACGCCCGCAATACGAATGTTCATATGATTTCTCCTGTTATTCGGTGATCCATTCTTCCTTTTCGCCCTGGCCCGCCTTGAGCAGGGCGCTGAAGAAGGGAATCACGTTTTCGTCGTTCTGGTTGTTCACGGTGATCACGGCGTACAGGCCCCGGTTATCCAGCTGCATGCCGCCCATGAAGCCGTAGAAGCTGTCCAGCGGAATGCCGTACAGGTGGCGGCTGGTTTTCACCGCCCGGTTCTGATCGTCGTATTCCTCCACATAGGCCACATAGCCCTTGGAAAGATCCGCGCCGCAGGCGTCGATCTGCCCGCTTTCCACCATGCCCTCCAATTCCACGAAATAGCCCTGGCTGGCGTAGGTTTTGAAATATTGCTCGTTGATGAAGAAAATGTCCACTTCGCCCGCCGCCATATAGGTCATCAGCTGCATGGTGGTGGTGTAATCGTCCAGCACGCTCATCACCACGCCGCTGACGATTTCCATTTCCGGCACAGTTTCCTTCCAGACGGGTTCCAGGAATTTGTCGATCAGCTCGGAGGAGGCGGTGTTGGACATCATATACACGTCTATCCGCTTTTCCTGGGGGGAGCGGTAGGCCGTGGTGGTATAAATCAGGCTCCAGCCCAGAATCACGCACGCCGCCATCAGCGCGTATTTCCACAGGCCGTAGTTCAGATGATGCTTTAAGGTTTCCCTGTTGACGGGCGTTTTGATCCGCATGCTTTCCCATGCTCCTTTGCCGCAGAATGCCGGATGGTCGATCCGGAATCATTGTACCACTTCCCGCGCCGCACCGTCAATCTGTCGTGCCCGCTTGCCATCTTTTTGTCCATATCGCAGGATGCTTTTGCCCTTTTTCGCCGCAAAAAAAGAACATGTGCGTTTTCGCCCATGTCCCCCAAAAACGAGAGAATGCCCCAAGATGCCGCTGCCCTCTATTTTTTCACCCGCTATGTTAAGCAGGCCGGTGCCCAGCGAAAAGCTTCTGCCGTCCCCTGGCGTGCGGAGGCACGGGGGCATGACATCCATTTCTCTGGCCTGGGTTCCGTTTAGTGAAATGTGGGTAAAAATAGAAAACTGGCGAACACCTCAGGAACATCCCTTCGCTCCATATTATATGCGGGCGCGCGCCCCTTGTCAAGGCATTGTTTCCAAATTGTTTTGCCCGTTTGTCATATTTTGAATCTT
The DNA here is from genome assembly GCA_017443295.1 of Clostridia bacterium. Taxonomy (GTDB): domain Bacteria; phylum Bacillota; class Clostridia; order Christensenellales; family Aristaeellaceae; genus RUG563. The sequence goes on along the minus strand of JAFSNT010000197.1, from coordinate 8,492 downwards.
CCTGACGTAAAAATCGCACAGCTCCCGGGCAAACTCGCTGTCCGGCGCTTCGCCGGTGACGCGCACGGCGGGGCGGTGAGCGTCGGGCACGATGGTGGCAAAGCCCCCGTGATGGGCAATGCGCAGGCCCTCCCCCAGCACGCAGCCGCCGGCGTTCTGTCCGCACAGGGTGCGCAGGACGCGGCCCTTGTCCCGCATATCGCAGGCCACCTCCCGGCGGCTCATGTGGGTGTGGGGGATTTTGGGCAGCAGATCCGCAAGCGGCCCGTCCTTCATGGCTTCCGAAAGGAACAGCACCGCCGCCAGCCCGTCCCCCATGAGGGCGCGCTGCCGGGCGCAGGCCGGGGAATCGTCCGGCGCTTGCAGGGGGACGATTTCCTCCGCCGCCCGGGGCGTACCCGGCAGGTCAAAGAGCGCTTTTTCCCGGTGATAGAACAGCCACAGGGCCAGCATATCTTTGTCCTCCGGGGACAGGGGGCCGTCCGGCAGCAGCACAGCAACGTCCTCCCCCGATTCGGGCAGCAAAAAGCCCGTTTCCCCTTCCTTTACGCCCGCTTCCGACGCGCCGCCTAAGCGGATATCCCTGGCATTCATGCGTTTTAAGCCTTCCTCCGCCCAGGTAAGCACTTTTTGCGAATCGCAGAACATCGCCACGGGGGAATACAGGGGCTTTTCCCGGCAGAAGGCCAGCAGCCCCGACAGATACACTTCCGCCCCGCCGGAAAAGGGCGCAACGTTCCCCGGCTGCCCGAAGGCCTCCGGCAGCTCCTGGCGCAGCACGCAGCCGTCCAGGGCGGTTTTCTGCTGATCCGTCAGAGGCAGGCCCCCCTTTCCGAAAAAGCGCAGGGCCTGATCCCCCGAAAGCACTCCGCCGTCCGCTTTGACCGCGCGGATCAGAGCTTGCAGCATGGGCGCGGTCAGCTCCCCCGCGTCCAGCACCTTCACCCCGGCGGCGGCCAGGGCGGCGGCAGCCAGGGCATGCAGGGCGGAATCCCCTGCCCGGGCGACGATCACGCGCCTGGCCCCCGTCACCTGCACGAAAGCCCCGCACAGGTCGCAGGCGGTCACGGCGGAATCGCACTCCGCGCCGCGCGCCGACCACACCGGCGCGGCATACGATTCCCCCTGGGTCACGCTGCGGGTCACCACCGCCCCCGCCGCCGTTTTCACGTAGGGCCACAGGCGCACGCCGGGCCGCAGTTGAGAAAGCGCCCGCACCGTTGCCTTTTTGCCCAGGGCGCAGCCCGCCCCCGTTTCCGCGCCCTGGCGCACGGAAGCGCCCTCGCACAGCACCGAGCCGGATACGCTGGATTTGGCCTGGGCCTGCGCCCCCGTCCACAGGCAGGAATCCTCCACCACCGCCCCCGCCCCGACGACGCAGTTGGCCCCGATCACGCTGTCCCTGACCACCGCGCCGGGGCCGACGGACGCGCCGGGGCCGATGAAGCATACGCCCTCCAGCCGGGCGGAGGGGGCGATTTTCGCGTCGGGATGCACGCCCTGGGCGTGGGGCAAGCGGGGCACGTCCTCCAGCAGATCCCGCTGGGCCTGGAGATAGGTTTTCAAATCGCCCACGTCGCACCAGTAGCCCTTGGTTTCATAGCCGTACACTGGCAGGCCCCCGGCCAGCAGGGCGGGAAAAATATCCTTGCCAAAGTCCGGCGCGCCGGTATCGGGGATATAATCGAAAATTTCCGGGCTGAAAATATAGGTGCCTGTGTTCACCAAATCGCTGAACACCCGGCTCCAGCCCGGTTTTTCGATGAAGCGGGTCACGCGGCTGTCCCCGTCCGTCATCACCACCCCGAAGGCCAGGGGCACGGGCACCCTTTTCAGCACCAGCGTCGCCAAGGCCTTCTTTTCCCGGTGAAAGCGCAGGGCGTCGGTCAAATCGCAGTCCGTCAGCCCGTCCCCGGACAACACGAAAAAGGATTCTTTGATTTCGTCCCTGGCCATTTTCACGCTGCCCGCCGTGCCTAAGGGTTCCGTTTCCTCGTAATAGCGCAGGGAAACGCCGTATCCTTCCCCGCTTCCGAAAGCCCGGCGTATTTTTTCCGGCTGGTACCACAGCGTTGCCCCGATGTCCCGAACGCCGTAGGTTTTCAGCAGCTTTACGCTGTACCCCATCACCGGCTCGCCCAGCAGCGGCACCAGGGGCTTGGGGATGTGGGACGTGAGGGGCCTGAGGCGCATGCCCTCGCCGCCTGCCATGATGATCGCCTGGATAGACAACTTCCATCTCTCCCTTAATTCATCGTTTAAGGGTAGTATGCTTATTATCCGGCGGGACTATGCCAGCGGATAAAAGGGGCTGAAATGAATTGTAAACAAAAAAATTCGCTCTTGCGTTTTTCCGAAAAAAGTGATATTACTTAAAGAGAACGCAATCATGCGGTTAAATTACAATTTTTGGAAGGTTCGTTTTTTATGGAAATCAACTGGTATCCGGGGCATATGGCGCGGGCCAAAAGGCTGCTGAGCGACCAGCTTTCCCGGGTGGACGTGGTGATCGAGCTGTGCGACGCCCGGCTGCCCCTTTCCAGCCGCAACCCCGATTTGAAGCGCCTGACGGAGAAAAAGGAACGGGTGCTGCTGCTGGGCAAAAGCGATTTGGCCGACCCGGCGCTCACGTCGGAATGGCTGAACCTGTTTAAGCGGCAGGGGCTTTCCTGCATGGCCCTGGATATGAACCGCCAGGCCAAGGCCGCCCTGAGCCTGATCGAAAAGGCCGCCCGGGAAACGGTGGAGCGCTCCGCCCAGCGGGGCATCAAAAAAACGGTGCGGGCCATGGTGGTGGGTGTGCCCAACGTGGGCAAATCCACCCTGATCAACCGCCTGCACGGCGGCAGCATCGCTAAGGTGGGCGATATGCCGGGGGTGACGCGGGCCAACCAATGGGTGAAGGTCACCCCCTATTTGGAACTGCTGGACACGCCGGGCCTGCTCTGGCCCCGGCTGGACGCCCCCCTGGCCGCCCGGCGGCTGGCCTATATCGCCGCCATCCGGGACGAGGTGCTGGATACGGCGCAATTGGCCATTCAATTGCTCACCGATTTGATCGCCGTCACGCCCAAGACCGTGCAGGAGCGGTTCAAAATCAAGGATTTATCCCTTCGCGGCCCCGAATTGCTGGACGCGGTGTGCGTGGGCCGGGGCTTTCTGATGAAGGGCGGCGTGTACGATACGGAACGGGCCTGCAAGGTGGTGCTGGATGAATTCCGGGGCGGTAAATTAGGCCGCATCACCCTGGAAGCGCCCAAAGAAGAGAGGGATATAAGCCTTGAAAACGAGCAGCTTGACGGAGGAAAAACGCCGGATCAGACTGGAAGCGCTGACGGCGACTGACGGCCCCCTGTGGGACGCGGGCGTGCGTTTCGCGGGCATGGACGAGGCGGGCCGGGGTCCCTTGGCGGGCAACGTGGTGGCCGCCTGCGTGGTCATGCCCCGGGAGCCGCTGCTTTTATGGGTGGACGACAGCAAGCAGCTATCCGCCAAACGCCGGGAGGAAACCTTTGAAGTCATCCTGAAAACCGCCCTTTTCGTGGGGGTAGGAGAGGCTTCCCCGGAGGAAATCGACCGATACAACATTTTGGAGGCCACGAAAATGGCCATGCGTCGGGCCGCCGAGGGAGCGCCCGCCGACGTGTTTCTCATCGACGCCCTCTCGGGTCTCGGATTGCCGGGGGAAGAACGGGGCATCATCCATGGGGACGCCCTCTCCTATTCCATCGCCGCCGCCAGCGTCATCGCCAAGGTGACGCGGGACCGGCAGCTATTGGAGCTGGACGAACAATACCCCCAATACGGCTTTGCGCAGCACAAGGGCTACGGCACCGCCGCGCATATCGCCGCCCTGAAAAAGTTCGGCCCCTGCCCCGCCCACCGGCGGAGCTTCATCGGGCATTTCGTATGAACATCCGGGAAACGGGCCTGCTGGGCGAAGCGCGGGCGGCGGCGTACCTGCGCAGGCAGGGCATGCGTATTCTGGAAAAGCGCTTCCGCGCCGCCCACGGGGAAATCGACCTGATCGCCCGGGAGGGGAACACCATCGTGTTCGTGGAAGTGAAAACCCGGCCCAGGGGGCGGCTGGATTCCGGCCTCCAGGCGGTGAACGCTGAAAAGCGGAGCCATCTCCGGTTTGCCGCGCAGGCCTACCTGCGGGGACGCGGGGAAACGCCTTTCCGCTTCGACGTGATCGAAATCAGCGCGGCGGGGCTGCGCCACATCAAAAACGCATTTTTTTAGGAGCGCTCATGAATAAGTCTTTCAAACGGTATCTTTTGATTGGCGTGATCGCCGTCGCCGTGATCGCGCTGGGCTGCTTTCTGCTTCTCCGCCCCGCCGCCACGGTGGATTACGGGCAAAACCTGCTGGTGAACGGCAGCTTTGAAAAGGTGGACGCAAAGGGCGTGCCGGAGGGGTGGACGCTGGACGCTTACAGCGGCCTGACCGGTGCGGAATTTGACGTGGTGCGGGATGAAAACGGCGTTCCCGCCGCGCATATCGTGAATAAAATCCCCAAGGACGCCCGCTTTGCCCAGGAAGTGAACGTGGAGCCGGGCACCCTGTACTGCCTGCGCGGTTACATCAAGGCAAACGCCAAGGACGGTCGGGGGGCTAACCTGTCCATCAAGGATATTTACCTCTTTACCGACGAAATCTATGATACCGCCGGGGAATGGCAGGAAGCCGTACTCTACGGCCGCACGGGCTCGAATCAGCATACCGTGACCATTTTCGTGCGCTTGGGCGGTTACAGCGGCGAAGCCACGGGCGAAGCCTGGTTCCGGGACGTGACGCTTTGCAAGGTGGACGGCATCCCCAGCGGGTATTCCGCCGCCCTGTGGACCGCTGCCCAAAGCGCTTCCGGCGCGGAAACGGGCGGCGGGGAGGGCACGGCATCCTTGCTGCTGGTGCTTTCCGGCATCGCTTACGCGGGCCTGTTCGCGCTTTTGTGCGCGACCCTGCTGCGCCCCCGGCTGCTTGAGGGCTGGCGGCGCGTATGGACCAGGGGCTGGACGGCGCTGCTGCTTTTGCTTATTGCCTTCGCCTTGCGCTTGGCCGTCGCGGCGCTGGTGCCGGGCTACGACGTGGACATCGGCTGTTTCCGCGCCTGGAGCAATAAAATGGCCTCCTCCGGCCCCTTCAATTTCTATCCCGCCGGGGATCCCTTCTCCTTCTGCGATTATCCGCCGGGGTATATGTGGGTGCTGTGGCTGCTGGGGCTGATTGGCAATCTGCTGGGCACGGGGCTGACGGAATTCTTGGTGAAGCTGCCGCCCATCTTTGCCGATATGGCCATGTGCGCCCTGCTGTACCGCTTGAGCAAAAAGCGCCTGCCGGACGCCGCCGCCCTGGCGATTTCCCTTTTGTACGCGTTCAATCCCCTCACCATCGCCGTAGGCGCCGCCTGGGGCCAGGCAGACGCCCTGATGACCCTGCTGCTTTTCCTCTCCGTGCTGTACGCGGTGCGGCGCAAGTGGAAAATCGCCCTGCCCCTGTATATGGCCAGCGTGCTCCTAAAGCCCCAGGCGCTCATGTTCGGGCCCCTGGGCCTGCTCGCCCTGATCATGGATTTCCTGAACGCCCGGAAGGACGAACAAAGCGCCAAGGCCCGCGTAAAGGACATGAGCCTGGGCTTGCTGTTCACGGCTGTTACCGGGCTTGTGATCGCGCTGCCCTTCTCCCTGCATCAGCAATGGGACTGGCTGATCACCCTCTACGCCCAGACCATGGGCCGCTACGCCTACGCCACGGTAAACAGCTGCAACCTCTACTTCCTGCTGGGCAAAAACTGGGTGTCCGCCGAAAGCAGCTTAAGCGGCGATTTCTGGACGCCCTTCCTGACGTTCTGCCTGGCCGTTTTGCCTCTTGCCGCTGCGTGGCTGGCCCACTGGAAGGGCAATCTGAAAAACGCGCTCCAGGATCGGCAGGGCCGCCTGCGGCTGTACATCTTCGGCGGCCTGGGTTTTGCGCTGGTCATTGCCATGATGGCCCTTTCCCTGCTGGACAGCCTGACCTACGCCACCTTGGGCACGGTGATGATCGTGTACAGTCTGGCGGTGATCTCGGCGCTGTACGTTTTCAGCCATGACGCCGAAACCCTGCCCATTTACGGCGCGGCGCTGCTGCTGCTTTTGTTCAACACCGGGTCCATGATGCACGAAAGGTATCTGTTCCCGGCTGTTGCCCTGCTGCTGCTGGGCTATGTGCTCAAAAAAGACGTGCGCATCCTGTGGCTGGCGGTGGGCGTCACCGTGGCCGGGTTCCTGAACGTGGGCTGCGCCCTGGACCGCAACATCCGCATCGGCGGCGCGGCGGGCCATTTGAACGCTCCGGCGATTCCCATCAGCAGCGATACAGCCATTCTGGAATACCTGTCCGCCGTGCTGAACATCCTGACGAGCTTTGCCGCCCTGTGGCTGGCTTCTTCCCTGAGCTGGGGCGGGGTCGTGGAAATCGCCCCGGAAAATCGCCCCGCCTCTCCCCTGCCCGCGTCCGCGCCGGAAAGGAAAATGACGGTTCAGGACTGGATCGTCATGGCCTCCGTCACGGTGGTCTATGCCGTGATCACCTTTACCAATTTGGGTTCCACCAAGGCCCCCCAGACCGCCTTCGTATCCCAGTCCCCCGACGAGCAGATCGTGCTGGATTTAGGCGAAGAACGCACCTTCAACATGCTCTATTACGGCGGCATTCACCAGTACGACTGCGACTTTACCGTGGAATTCAGCTTAGACGGGGTGAAATACGATCAGTATTACGCCGCCGATATGCCCATCGGCGACTGCTTCAAATGGAAATACCTGTCCTATTCCCCCGGCGGCTACCCGGAAACCATCACGGCCCGGTACGCCCGCATCACCGCCGACAACTATAATCTGACCCTGTTCGAGGTGCTGTTCCGGGACGCGGAAACGGACGAATCCATTCCCGCCGCCCTGGTCAGCGACACGATGAAAAAGGAAGTGCAGGTGATCGACCCCGAAACGGGCGAACCCTGGCTGAACGCTTCCACCGGCGAACCGCTGACCCACCGGGAGCTGACGGAGGCGGGCAACGAAACCGCCGCGTTCCTGGTGGACGAGCCGGACAGCATGGAGGGCGGCTATCCCAGCTGGTACAATTCCACCTACTTCGACGAAATTTACCACGCCCGCACCGCCTACGAGCATCTGCATGAAATGCAGCCCTACGAGTACACCCATCCCCCGCTTGGCAAGGTGATGATGAGCTGGGCCATCGCCATCTTCGGCATGACGCCCTTCGGCTGGCGCTTTGCGGGCGCTTTGGCAGGGGTACTGATGCTGCCGGGCATGTACCTGCTGGGCAAGCTGCTCATTAAACGCTCCTGGGGCGGCATGGCCTGCTGCGCGCTGCTTGCCCTGGATTTGATGCACTTTACCCAGACCCGCATCGCCACCATCGACAGCTTCGTGGTGCTGTGGATCATCTGGATGGTATACTTCATGCTGCGCTGGTTCTTCCAGGAACCCTTCAAACAGCCCCTATGGAAGTCTCTCCTTCCCCTGGCCCTCAGCGGCCTGTGCATGGGGCTTGGCGTGGCCAGCAAATGGACGGGCTGCTACGCGGGCGTGGTGCTGGCCCTGATCTTCTTCTGGGGCGTCATCCGGCGGTGGCGGCTGGTTCGCGCGGCGAAGAAAATTCCCGAAAAGAAGCGCACGGCTGAGGAAAAAATCGCGGCCAACGGCGGCAAGTCTATTCTGATCACCGTGGCCAGCTGCCTGATTTTCTTCGTGCTGGCGCCCGCCCTGGTCTACTACTGCGCCTACATCCCCTTCTTCGCCTACGACGGGGCGGGGGTGAGCGTGAAAAAGATCATCGAAGAATCGGTTCGCATGCTCAGCTACCACAGCACGCCGGGCCTGGGCATGGATCACGCCTTCTATTCCCCCTGGTACGAATGGCCCGTGATCGCTAAGCCCATGTACTACGCCTCCAATTCCTTTGAACCGGCGGGCTACCACACCACCATTTCCGCTATGGGCAACCCCGCCGTGTGGTGGACGGGCCTGCTTTGCATCCTGTGCCTCTGCGGCGTTTGGATCAAGCGGCACTTGCAGAAGGATTTTACCCCCACCCCCTGGGTGGAAAAGAACGATCCCCGGCCAACGCTGACTCTGCTTTGCTACTTTGTGCAGCTTTTGCCCTGGATGCTGGTTCCTCGCGGCACCTACATCTACCATTACTTCCCCTGCGTGCCCTTCCTGGCGATTTCGATCGTGCTGTGCTTAGACCTGCTGGCCGACGCGGGCCGGGCGAAAGCGCCTGTTCCCGCGGAAAACGGCAAGAGCGCAAAGCGGGCAGAGTATGCCGCCATGGGCCTGCTGGCCTTCGTCCTGATTGCTTCCGCCGTGCTGTTCGTGGCCTTCTTCCCGTACGCCAGCGGCTGCCTTGCGCCCCAAGAGTGGCTGGACGCCATGCAGTGGTTTGACCGGTGGCTGTGGTATTGACGGAGTGTGGAAAGTGGA
>JAFSNT010000196.1 GCA_017443295.1 Clostridia bacterium | reverse complement strand
GACGACATTGAAATCAAAATGACCATCATGACTGACGACTTCGAGAACTCCATCCTGCTGGCGTACCAGGGCGGCACCGCGCCGGATCTGGTGGGCCAGAGCATCGACGTGAAGAACTTCGCTGACATCGGCGCGGTGGTGGATCTTCGCCCCTATATCGAGAAGGACGAAGAATACCAGAAGGTGAACGAGCCCTTCACCCACGCTTTCGAGGGCCTGAACGCCATCGGCAGCGCCATCTACTGGGTGCCCTCCGGCATGCGTTCCGGCGTGCGCATCGAATACAACAAGGCGCTGCTGGCCGCCTCTGGCTTCGACGGCATCCCCGATAACCTGACCGACTACATCGCCATGGCCCAGAAGATCACCGCGGACGGCAACGGCGCCACCTACGGCATCGGCTTCACTTCCTCCTCTCCCTTCGAGCGTCAGCTGGAAATGATGGCCCAGGTGTCCGGCGTGTTCTACTATGACTATGTAAACGGCAAGTTCGACTTCTCCGGCTACAAGCCCTTCCTGGAAGCGGGCCGTCAGCTGGTGGCCGTGGCCTATCCCGACCAGCAGGGCGTGGACAACATGCGCGCCCAGTTCGCCGCCGGCGCGTTCGCCCTGTGGGGCAACGCTTCTCAGGAAGCGGGCGTGTTCACCAACCAGTTCCCCATCACCGACTTTGAATGGGGCGTATCCCCCGTGCCCTCCCTGGACGGCGAAATCAAGGGCGCGCTGCAGACCAACCCCAATAAGGGCTATATCATGCTCTCCTCCTCCAAGAATAAGGACGCCGCCTGGGAAGTGATCAAGTACTTCCAGAGTGAAGAATTCCTCAAGGGCTATCTGGAGGGCGGCTATACCATGCCCATCTCCTCCTATATGGACGGCATCATCGACAAGACCAAGCTGGGCCGCATGGCGGACTTCTCCCTGCTGGACTATGAATCCGTGTATCCCGCCGTGCCCTCCATCAACCTGACCGGCGACAACTACCGCACCGTGCTCTGGAACGCCATCATGGGTCATGTGGACATTGACGCCGCCATCGAAGATCTGAACACCCGCTACAATCAGTGCTACGACGACGATATCATGTACGGCTCCGTGCAGCGCCTGGTGATCAAGGACTACGATCCGCTCCATCCCTCCGCCGGTACTGCCGAATACCTGAACAACTGATCTGATCGAAACCGGGCCCCGGTCTCCGGGGCCCCCCTTTTCGGTTGGCGACATCTTCAAGAAGACTGAACAAGAGAGCGGAGAGTTGAGAGTTCAGAGTTGAGAGTTGAGATTTATATAGTTGGACACTTGTGGTTTAACTGCGACAAACATAATATCATCTCAACTCTCCACTCTCAACTCTGAACTCTTCACTCTACATTGAAACGAAAGGAGTTATGCTTCTGTGAGCACCTACGACAAGGAGCATTTGCAGCTGCGGCCCACGGACCGTCCGCCCCGCCCTGTGAATAAAAAGATGCGCCTGAAAGAAAGCGGGGGGCTGGCCGCCGGGCTGATGCTGACCCCCTCCCTGATCTTCCTGTGCATCTGCTCCATTTACCCCTTCATTTGGATCTTCCGCTACATCGGGTACAATTACAATGGCTTCGTGGCCCGTCCCGTGGGCTTCGCTAACTTTACCCGCATGTTCAGCGATACTACCTTCTGGAACAGCGTGGTCACCACCTTTGAATACGCTTTCTGGAAGCTCATCATCATCATTCCCCTGGCGCTGATCATGGCCGTGCTGCTGAACCAGAAGCTGCGGGGCTCCAGCTTCTTCCGGGGCGCGTTTTTCATGCCCACGGTCATCGCCACCTCCATTTCGGGCATGATCTTCACCTTCATTTTCGCCACCCAGAACGGCATTTTGAACAACATCATGCAGACCGTGGGCCTCATGGGCACGCCCATCAACTGGCTGATGGATCAGGGCTACGCCATGGAGGCCGTGATGATCCTGTCGGTGTGGGCGGGCTTCGGCAACTATATGCTGTACTTCGTCACCGGCATGACCTCCATTTCCGAGGACGTGTACGAATCCAGCCGCATCGACGGGGCCAACGCCATTCAGACCTTCTTCAAGATCACCCTGCCCATGCTCTCCCCCGTGCTGAAAGTGGTACTCATGCTGGCGATCACCGGCGCGTTCAAGGATTACGAGGCCATCATGGTACTTACCAACGGCGGCCCCGGCTCCCGAACCAACGTGATGTTCCTGTACATCTTCAAGCTCATCTTCGGCACTGCCGACAACGCCCGCATGCAGATCGGGTACGGCGCGCTGCTGAGCCTGATGGCGGCCGTGATCGTGGGCGCTGTTACCATCATCTACAATCTGGTCGCCAAGCGGCTGGACGACGTGGTGTAAGGGAGGGAAAGCGATATGGCAAAGAACAGAGCGCAGATCGTTTACTCTCCCCAGCAAAAGGCCATCCGCGCCCTCCTGTGGCTGCTGCTGGTCTTTATGACCGTGGTGGTTATTTTCCCGGTGGCCTACGTCATTTTGGGTTCCTTCAAGGAAAACCAGGAACTGCTGCTGGGCGGCTCCAACGTGTTTCCCCAGAAATGGATCATTCAGAACTACATCGACGCCTGGGAGCAGGCCAACTTCGCCGTTTACACCAAGAACAGCCTGATCCTGTCCCTGGGCGTGATGGTGCTGTCCCTGATCATTTCCACCATGGCGGGCTATGTGTTCTCCCGCAAATCTTTCTGGGGCAAGGAAATCATCTACGGTGTCTTCACCGCGTTCATGTTCATCAACGTGGGCTCCGTGTCCCTGCGCCCGCTGTATGAACTGGCTGTGGGCATCAACATTCACACCAGCCTCTGGCCCGTGGTGCTGTTCTCCGCAGGCGGCGGCCAGGCCACCTACATTTTCCTCTGCCGCGGCTATGTGAACTCCGTGCCCAGGGAGCTGGACGAAGCAGCCCGCATCGACGGCTGCACCTTCTTCCAGACCTACTATAAGATCATCCTGCCCATGCTGAAGCCCGTGCTGGCCACCATCGCCATCCTGTCCTTCCGCCAGGGCTGGAACGAGTACATCATGCCCCGCGTGTTCACCATGACCAACGACAGCCTGCGTCCCCTGACCGTGGGCGTGAACATGCTGAAAAACGCGGGCGACGGCGCGGCGGCCTGGAACATCATGTTCGCGGGCGCGACCATCGCCATTATTCCCATCCTGATCGTGTTCATCTGCTTCAGCCGCTACTTCATGGGTGGGCTGACGGCAGGCGCGGTCAAGGGGTAATACGAGTGTGGAGTTAGGAGAGTGGAGAGTGGAGTTGATATTGTCTTCAAAACGCGAAGGCAAAACGAACGTTTTTCATCCTCCTTACACCCCATTCAATTTCACAGCCTGCGTTTTTCGCAGGCTGTGTGTTTTCGGGGGTATTATGAGAACGAAAGAAAAAATATCCTATCCCGAATTGGGCCATATTTATCCCGGCGATTATCTGGAAAATATTCCTTATCACGAATATATTGACCGGGATCAACCCCTGCCCGAAGGCAAGGGAGTCTTCGATATCCGGGATTTTGGAGCCGTGCCGGACGATAGGCTGAATACCGAACCCATCCGTTTAGCTTGCGAAGCCTGCCGCGACGCGGGAGGCGGCGTGGTGCTGGTGGCAGGCGGCGCGTATAAAACGGGCACGGTACGACTGTACGGCAACACCGTCCTGTTCATCGCCCCGGACGGTGAATTGCGGGCCTCCCGAAACGGGGAGGATATGATCGCCCGTATGCCGGGCACCCAGGATTTCGGCGCGGAATCCAGCGGTGGGGCGTTCATTTTAGCGGTGGACGCACAAAACATCACGATTACCGGTGGGGGCGTGATCCACGGCAGCGGGGAATGGTATGTGCACGAGCCCCGGCAAAAGCCCGCCCTCACGCCCTTTCCCACCACCATGCTGCCCACTCGCGCCCAGGCGAAGACCTACGAAATCAACACCGTTCCCGGCTCGGTGCGCACCCATTACCGAGAGCGCATTCGCTATGCCGAGGATAAGTACGGGGAGGGCAAGCCTGTGCTGCGCCGCCCCAGTGCCATGGTATGGCTGCTGCGGTGTCAGGGGGTACGGATTGAAAACGTCATTCTGCGGGATTCAATGTGCTGGACCCTGCACCCCGAAGCCTGCGACGGGGTGACGGTGAAAAACGTGGTCATCGACGACAACCGGCACGTGGCCAATACGGACGGGGTGGATATTTCCGGGTGCAGCCGGGTCATGGTGGAGCACTGCTTCATTTCCTGCGCGGACGACGGGGTGTGCGTGAAAAATCCGGTGTACACTAAGCGGGCTTCGGAAGAAATCGAAGTCAAAAATTGCACGGTCTGCACGGTGATGAATGGGTTCAAGATCGGCACCGGCACCCGCCGCGATATCCGCCATGTCACTGTGGAAAATTGCGATTTTATCATGCCGGACATCTATCCCGGTTCCGTGTCCGGCATTTCCATCGAAAGCTGTGACGGCTCAAGGGTGGAGGATGTGACTGTGAAAAATATCCGCATGAAAAACGTCCTTTGTCCCCTGTACATCCTGTTGAATCGCCGCAATCAGGCGAAGGAGCCTTACAGCGAAGACTCGGAAACCCTGTATTGGGGCGGGCATATCGGGAGGGTAAAGATCGAGGGCCTGTCCGCCGAAAACGCCGAGCTGCCCGCCATCCTGACCGGCTACGCGGACAAAACGAAGGAAGGAAAACCTGTGCGCCGGGCTCTTGAAGATATTCAAATCAGCGATTATAATGTTCAATATCGGGACAACGAAGAAATCCTGCATCTTCCTGAAACGTTTGAGGAATTTCTCACCGATTACCCGGAGAGCAACGCCCACGGGGACGTGGACGCCTGCGGCATTTGGGTGCGCCACGCCGACCGGGTGAAGCTTGAAAATATCCAAGTAACGCCCCGCACCATGAATACCCGGGAAACGATCAAACTTTATGATGTGAACGATTAAGAGGTAGAGAAAATGGCAGCCTGGCATTTGGACAGGGAGGGTTTTATCACCCATTACATGGTTTCCGGCCCCCGCGTCACCCCCTTCACCTGCGCGGAGCGGGACACCAATCAGCTTCGCTATGAAGCGTATCTGCGCTCCATCGTGGCGGAGCATCCGGTTTTGACCGGAACAAAGGCCGTTTCCGCTTCGGAAAACAGTCGCTTGGGTTTGCCCTGGCATTTCCAGGGAGGCCGGGACGGGGCGTTCATCAACCTTTCCGATTTTTACGCCGATATGCGCCGGGTGGCCTTTGACGCCGCCACGGCGCTGATCGTTCCCCGCGAAACGTGGGCCAAGGCCGTGCTTTGGTCCTACGCGGCGGTGGACGTATACCTGGGCGGCGTGAAGGTGGGCGGACTTCCCCAGCCGGTCTATAAGCCCATCGGCCGGGCGGAAATCACCCTGCCCCTGCGTGCGGGAAAAAACGTGCTTTATTTGGCCTGCGAAACCTTGGGCGTGCGGGACACACGCAGCGTCGTGAGCATACAAATTATCGAAAGCCCGGAAGAAATCCAGGTCACTCTGCCTGATGAAAAACTGGCGGAGGCCGCCGCCCCTGCCCTGGATTTCTTAGAATCGGCGGAACTGCTTCCTCACGCCCTGTGCTTTTCCCGTCCCGCCCCGGAAGGGACATGCTGGGCCATTAACGGGTACGACCCGGATTACGCCCACGCCCATCTGCAAAAAACGTGGCATGACGTTTCAGACAAAATTCAAATCAACCTGCCGGACGGTGAAGCGTATTTGACGCTGCGCCTTTCTTTCGGGGAACAAAAGCACATGCTCCAGCGGCATTTCGAGCGCACGGAGCAAATACGCCCCGCGTACATCCGTCCCATTCCTTCTTATGAAGAAAACCTGACCCTCATATACCGCCGCATCGCGGACGTGGAAAGCCTGAGCCGGGGGGAGGGATTTGGCTTTCCCATCGCCAATATGCTGGCACGGAAGTATATAGGCGATACGTCCAAAGACGACGCCCGTCTGATGATGGAAACCCTCGATCTCATCGAAAAGCGGGTGGACTGCGCGGATTTCCTGGTGTGCGGCCTGATCAGGTATCTCAAAAACTATCCGGTATCGCAAGACGTGGTGGAACGCGCCCGTCAGGTGCTCACCCATTTCCGCTACTGGATGGATCAGGACGGCTTTGACGGCATGTGCTTCTGGAGCGAAAACCATTGCCTCATGTTTTATGCCAGCGCCATGCAGGCGGGGGACATGTACCCGGAGGAATACTTCCCCCTGGCCCGCATGAAGGGCAGGGAATTGCACGCCTGGGGCCGGGGCAAGGTGCTGGACTGGCTGGACGACATCGAGAAATACGGCTTTGAGGAATTTTTGAGCACGGTGTACATGTGCGTCACCTTCGCGGCCCTCATCAACGTGGTGGATTTCGCGGAGGAAGCCATTTCCGTCCGTGCCGCGAAGATCACGGACAAACTGCTTTCCATGCTCGCCACCCACACCTTCAAAGGTGGCATCATCGCTCCCCAGGGTCGGGTGTATCGGGGCGTGCTCTACCCCTTCCAGGCAGGAGCAATGGCGCTGATGAATTTGGCCGACTCTGGGCAGCCCTACGATTACGGGGAAGGCTGGCTGGGCTTTTACGCCACCAGCCGCTACCGCTTCCCGGACGGTTTGAAGGAGAAAATGGCCCTGCCTGCCTCGCTGTCCTATACCACGGGCAACGCCCGAATCGTGCTGGAAAAACACAAAGACTGGTGCCTGACCAGCGTGCAAAGCCCAAGACAGCCTTTTACCCGATGGGAAAACGAGACGCAAAAGCCGGACGCCGATCCCTCCAGCCACGCCTTTGTCAAGTCCTATAACGAGCGCTTTCACGGCACCACTTGCTTCCAACCGGGGGTGTATGGCTATCAGCAGCACCTTTGGTACGCCGCCCTGGACGGAGAAGCCGCGGTGTTTATCAACCATCCCGGCTCCGCCTCCGAGGGCGGTGATATGCGGCCCGGCTATTGGCACGGCAACGGCGTATTTCCGGCGCTGAAGCAGCAGGGCGCGATACTGGGCCTGATCTATTGTATTCCCGAAGCGCATCCCCTGCATTACATTCATCTGTATTGCCCCGAATGCCGTTTTGACGAAGTGCGCCGGGAAGGGGACTGGCTGCTGCTCAGGAAGGAGAAAGGCTTCATCGGCCTGTGGAGCAGCGTACCTATGGAACCCTGGAACGGGGAGAACTTCGGCTGCGAACAGCGCATGTGGGGCAGCGAAATTGCCTGCCTGTGCGTATGTGCGGGGGAAGAAACAGCGAATATGGACGCATTCAGCCGGAACACCGCCGCGCTAAAACCCATCTACTGCCCGGAGAGCAAAACGCTGACCGCAAAAGCGTTTTCCCTCACCTGGCAAAAGGGCGAGGACGATACCCAAGCGCTCTGAAACCGGCATGGGCAGCAATGAAAGGTTCAAGATCGGAGAAAGCAAATGAATACGACACAGCTTGAATGTTTTGTGCGGGTGGCGGAAACCCTGAGCTACCAGAAGGCGGCCGATGACCTTCATATCTCTCAGCCCGCAGTCAGCAAGCAGATCATGGCCTTGGAAAATGAACTGGATGCCGCGCTGTTCATCCGCACCACCCGGACCGTGGCGCTGACGCCCATTGGGGAAAAGTTTTTTGTGGACGCGAAGCGGCTTTTGCAAATCACCTATCATGCCCGCCAGCTTTCCGCCTTTGCCAGGGGCAAGGAAGAACAGGTGCTCCGCATCGGTTACACGGACAGCAGCGAGCTATTCTTCATGACGCCCGCTTTTCAGAAGCTCAAAGAAAAATTTCCGGACTTTGTGCCGCTGCTGACCTGCAATAAGTGGGACGTCAATACCCTGGCCGTGGAGCACGGTCACTTGGACGCCTGCTTTTCGTTCAGGAAAAGCAATCGGAACAGCCATCTCGTTTTTCAGCGGCTGAGCGGCAGTCAGTTCGTCTGCCTGATGCCTCCCGGACATCCGCTGGCAGAGAGCAGCTTTATCCACACAGAAGAGATCAGGAATGAACAGCTGATCTGGATCGTGCCCATGCCCCTTCGTAATACCTTCTACAACAACAAAGACTTACAATCTTTTATTAATTCCGGTGAAAAGAAGCCCATTCTGTGTGAAACGATCGCGGAAGCGTTTCTGCTGGTCAATTCCGGTTTCGGCTGCTGCGCTGTGCCGGATTATCTCGCTTTTCCGCCCCCCGGCATGCATTTCGTGCCTTGCGATTTCCATACGGATCTGGTGCATGGCGTGTATTATCACGATGAAAACAAATCCGCGCTTCTGAAGGCTTTTTTAGAGGAGATCCACACGAACAGACAGGCTGAGTGACTTTGATGATTCTCAACAGCCCCTTGGATAAAATGATCCAAATTTGTTTTTATGGGATAAAATAATCCTTGACAAATCGCTTCCCAAAGACTTGTATTAAAAGCCTATGCGCGTGACCAGGGATTCTTCATTGTGGATGAATACGTGGACGATGGCTGGTCAGGCACCAACTTTGAACGTCCCGGTTTTCAGCGGATGCTGCAAGACATCGAAACGGGCAAAGTGAACTGTGTCCTGGTGAAAGACCTCTCCCGCTTCGGACGTGAGCATGTGATGATGGATTACTACCTGGAATTTCTCTTCCCGGAAAAGCAAATCCACTTCATCGCCATCACGGACAACGAGGACACTGAAAAAGGCTTGTCCGACTTCGTGCCGTTCAAGAACCTATTCAATGAGTTTTGGGCAAAGGACACAAGCCGCAAGGTCAAGGCCGCGATCCATGCCAAGCACGCGGCAGGAGAGTGTACCGCCACCAAACCGCCCTTTGGGTATATCAAAGACCCGGAGCATAAAAACCACATTATCGTTGATGAGGAAAACCGTTGGGTCGTTGAGAAGATGTTTGATATGGCGGCGCATGGCGCGGGCACGAAGCGAATCGCCCAGGCATTGGCAAAGGAGAAAATCCCGACGCCCGGCTATACAGCCTACCAGCGCTCCGGCCTATACGCCAACATCTATCGGGATGCTCCGCCGGAGAAAGCCTATGCATGGTCGATCTCAGTGGTCAGCGACATTCTGAAGGATGAAACCTACATCGGCAACAGCATCCACAACAAGCAAAGCACTGTCTCCTACAAGAACAAAAAACGGTTGAAAATAGCGGCTGATGATTGGTTTCGGGTGGAAGGCACCCACGAGCCGATCATCGACGCGGACGTGTTCTGGCAGGTGCAGGAGCAGATCACCAATCGCCGAAGGGCGATGAAGGACGCGGAACCGCAAATCTTCGCCGGTCTGCTGAAATGCGCTGATTGTGGAATGGCCATGGCAATTTCATCCATCACGGCGCACGCCACCTATCGCTACTACAACTGCAGCAGATACCGCAGGTACAGCCGGATCACGGACACATGCTCCTCTCATTCCATCCGCTACGACGTGCTGTATTACCACATTCTCTCCCGCATTCAGTATTGGGTGTTGCAAGCCCATACCGATGAACAGGAACTTTTGCGGAAGCTGCTCAGCACCACGGATCAGGAAAGGCAGGCTGTCCTCAAAAAGCAGGCTGCCGAACTGAAAAAGGCGGAAAAGCGAAAAGAGGACGCGGATCGCCGGTTTAAGAAGCTGTACGATGATTGGGCTGACGAGCGCATCACGGAATACAACTTCAAGATGCTGTCGCAGAAGTATCAGGCAGAACAGCAGGAGATCGACGACAAGATCAGCCAGCTTCGGGCATCGTTGGAAAAAGAACACCAAAATGCCGAGGATGCGGGAAAGTGGATCAAT
>JAFSNT010000195.1 GCA_017443295.1 Clostridia bacterium | reverse complement strand
CTTGTCACTTTTCACTTTCCACTTTTCACTTTTGCGTGCAGCGTCCGATCCTTAGTCGTGCATCCAGTCTTTCCTGTTATACAGCGGCCCCAGGGCGGCGTAGCGGCGGGTGATCCATTTGCAGATGCCGTCCAGGCCGGGATAGATCATGCGCTCGGAAATATTGATGTAGTCCAGCTTGTCCCGAATCTCCAGCTTCACCCTGGCGGGAATCACGATGCGGCGGAAGCAGTCGGCGGCCCCGGGCAGCGTGTCCAGGGTAACGGTGGGGTCACTGCACAGGGAAAACAGGGCGTACTGATTAGCAATGCGGTTCACGGCGCTGGCCGGTTCAAAAAACAGGCCGAAGGGATTGGAGGAAACCGCCTGCAGCGCGTCGAATCCATCACCGACCCGGTCCATCATTTCCATGCTGAAAATGTTGCACCGCTCCGCCTGCTGCATCTCCTTGAGTCGATCCGGCAGCAGCAGGTTCATCTGGTCCACGTTCACGCACCAAATCACCCCGTCTCGGTCGTAGGCGTTCTGATCCTCCGTGGCGAAATGGGCCGCCACCAGGGGCGAATACGTCCAGTCCAGTAAGCGGGTGGGCAGGCCGAACTGCTGGGCCATGGCCAGCAGCTGCCAGAAAGAATTGACGGTGCGCAGGTCGGCGTAACCGTACTTTTTAAAGGAGCGCAGCATGGGCTTTTCCAGCGTCAGGTCGTGGCCGCAGGCCCGGTTCAGGCTGGGCAGCAGGCCCCAGCGCAGGTCGGACATGCCCCGGTAAACGCAATTGTTGCGGTAGCGCAGGATGGTGGGATCCCATACGTCCTGAAAAATGGCGGACTGCAAACCATCCCAGTCCCGGATCACGATTTCCTGCAAGGAAAAAACCTTCTTTCTTAAGTGAGGCATTATGAAGCGCAATTATCAAACTGAAATGGAAGAAGAAATCGAGCAGCTGGCGGGCCGTCGGCCCACCCTGCTGCTGCATAGCTGCTGCGGCCCCTGTTCCAGCGCGGTGCTGGAAAGGCTGACAGAGCATTTTCAGGTGACGGTGCTGTACTACAATCCCAACATCGAGCCGGAGGAGGAATACCGCCACCGGCTTGCCGAGCAGGAGCGGCTTTTATCCCTGCTGCCGGGGAATGTGGCGCTGCTGCCCTGCGATTACGATCACGCCGCCTTTTCCGCTTTCGCGGAGGGTATGGCGGACTGCTCGGAGGGGGGCGACCGGTGCCTTGCCTGCTTCGCCCTGCGGCTCAAGGAAACCGCCCGGCAGGCCAAGGCCCACGGCTTTGAATACTTCACCACCACCCTGTCCGTCAGCCCCCACAAGAACGCGGATAACGTGAACCGCATCGGCGAAGCCGCCGGGCGGGAAGCGGGGGTCAAATACCTGATGGCCGATTTCAAAAAGAAAAACGGCTATCTGCGTTCCCTGCAATTATCGAAGGAATACGAGCTGTACCGGCAGGATTACTGCGGATGCCAGTACAGCAAAAGTGAGGTAGGAAGTAGGAGGTAGGAAGTAGGAGGTAGGAAGTAGGAAGTAGGAGGTAATATTGTTCGATTGAAGATGCGTCAGGTTTTGCGCCTTTGTTTGACAAAATAAACCTCCTACCTCCTACTTCCTACCTCCTACCTTTATAAAAACCCTTCAAACGCCCCGCTTCCCAAGCTGACTTCCCCCGTGCGCAGAATATGGGGGCCGGTTTCATCCTCGACCATCAAGCCGCCATCCGTGGACACGCCGGTGACCCGGGCGGTTTTTTCCTGCCCGTTTTGGGTATAACGGATGGTTTGCCCTGTCAGGGGCATGCGCTGCCGGTAGGCGTCGATGATCGCCGGATCGTTGGGGCTTTCCAGTCCGTCCAAGATGTACCGGGCGATGCGGCCAGCCAGCAAGGGAGCCTCCACATCCGCGTCCAGCGCCCCGGCTGGTCCCGCCTCCGGGGGAAACCCGCCGAGGGGCGTGCGCAGATTCACGCCAATGCCGACGATCACCGGCCCGCCTAAGCCCTCGGCCAGGATGCCGCAGACCTTTTTTCCATTCACAAACAGGTCGTTCACCCATTTGATCTTGGGCCGCAGATCGGTGGTTTCCTCGATGGCCCGGCATACCGCCACGGCGGCCAAAATGGTGATCAGGCCGCAGTCGGTGTTCGGCGGGGGAGCGGCCAGCAGGCTCATATACAGCCCCGTGCCGGGGGGAGAAACGAACCTCCGGCCCAGCCGTCCCCGGCCCGCCGTTTGGCTGTCCGCCGTCAAGAGATACGGCGGGGCGATTCGGCCTTCCCGGTACGCTTCTTTCAGACGCAGGTTGGTGGAATCCGTTTCCACAAGCGCCCGCAGGGGAATCTTTTCCCATTTGCTACCCAGCGCCCGCCGAATGGCTTCCTCCGCCCGTTCCACCGCCTTCGCCCCCCTTTCCGTCACGCCCCTATTATAATCTTTTTTGGCGTTTCTGCCAAGGGGTGTCCTACATAGATCATCCCCGCCGCCGTAGATTGGCAGCGGGGATGACGCGTCTGTTTGAAAGCGGTGCTTTACCGCGTCTTTTGGCAGACGATGGTGGTATCCTTATTGACGGTCAGGGTAAAGGACGAACCGAGGAACGCTTCCTGCCGGGTCTTCATTTTGTGCGCGCCGTTCACATACCAGCCCACCACGGTGCCGCTGGAGCTGGTGGTGACGGTGATGGTGGTTCCGGCCTCCACGCGGGCGCTGGACGCATTGGAAACGCCGCCGCCGGAGAAGGTGCAGTTCGTACAGGTGACGTTGTAATAAATCTTGGCCTGGGGCCGGGTGTTGACGGCGGAGGGCGCTTGGGTGGGTTCGAGGGTGCCAGAGGGCTGAGGCCGGGTGTTGACAGCGGAGGGCGCTTGGGTGGGTTCAGCGGTAGCGCGGGGCTGGGGCCGGGTGTTGACTGCGGACGGCGCTTCGGTGGCCTTGCTGCCGCTGCCGAATACCGGCTCATAGGTCATAGAGGTGTTCAGCGTACACACGACGAACTTGGTCACGTTGGTATTAAAGTCGATCTTCGCTTCGTTGAACAGCCAGTAGCTGATTTTTTTGCCCTTGGGAATTTTCGCCTGTACGCGGATCGTCACCTGGCCGCCCTCTTCCGTCTTCTTCGTGGCGCGGTTGATGTAATCCTCGGTGAAATCGAAGGAGGTGATCCAGCCGCCGCCGCCGGAATGCTTGGCGTTCAGGTGGCAGAGTTCGGCGTGAATGGTCTCCACGATCAGCTGCTCGTCGGTGCGGATCTGCTGAATCTGATCGGCGGAAAGCAGGGTGGAGCTGGTTTCTTTTTTCATGACCGCTTCGATGGTCATGCTCTCCAGCGCGTTGTCCAGGGTAAAGCTGGAGGGAATGTTCGGCTCGAAGTCATACCGGACGCCGTTGATGACCCAGTAGGCGGGCTTTTTCGGCGCGGCGATTTTCAGCTTCACCGGCGTATCGTAAGAAACCTCGCTGTAGGAACCGCCGCCGGAGGCGTAGCTGATGGTGCAGCCAACGGCCTGAATGGTGATGCTGCCCTCCCCGGCGGATTGGTTCTGGACGGGGGGCTGGGCGTTGCTGCCGTTCTTGGGCTTGGGCGGGTTTTTCACCAGGAACGACCATTTCACATAGCCCGACGTGCCCTTATAGGTCACATACGCCGCCGTTTCGGTGGACAGGCTCGGGTCCGGCTCCAGGGCGGTGCCGTAGGGGATATGGCCGATGACGGAATTGTCCACGGGACTGCGCAGGTTCAGCGTCTTTCCGTTCTCCGTGTACACGTAGTAAGTATCGGCCATGGCGGGAATGACGCACAGCATCAGCACCGCCGCCATCAGCAGAAGAAACGCTCGCTTCACAAACATGATCGCACCCTCTTTTCCAATTGATTTAGCCGCAGGGGAATCCCCTTTTGGTATTTCGTTCCAGCTTGCCCATCTTTCTGCCTTTTATTATAACCTGTTTTGGCGCTTTTGCCAAGGGGTTTCGTCATATTTGATATTTGACGGGGTGACTTGGATTATTAGTATTGACTAACTATCTGATGCGCTCTTACAATATTTTTCGGAAAGCAGCGAACGTGCGGCGGCATATAAAAGATCGGCAGCGGGCTTCATGGGAGGCCGTTTTACTGAAAAGGAGGGGCGATCATGTTTTGCAATCAGTGCGGAAATGAACTGAACCCCGGGGTATCCTTCTGCCCCAAATGCGGCCATCCGGTGAACGCCGCTTCGTCAAACGGAGCGGCCGCCGGGGGAGCAAATCAGTTTACCGTCACTTTCACCCGCGAAAATCAGTGGTTCGCCATCAATCCCGCGATAAAAATCGTGGTGGACGATCGGGACGAGTATCATGTTGATAACGGAAAGAGCATTCGCGTACCCATGGCCGAGGGAATTCACAACGTGGTTTTCAAGTGCGGCATCCGCAATAAAGTGATCGACCTGACGGTGCAGCGGGATCTGGAGCTGCATCTGAAATGGAACAGGATCACGGGCAGCCTGATGGTCAATTGAGTTTACCGCGTCACAAGTAAGCGGTAAGGAAGGGAGCGCAGCAATGTATTGTTTCAAGTGCGGGAAGGAAATTCCCGATGATTCTGTGTTTTGCCCCGCGTGCGGCACGAAGCAGGACGGAACGGCGCAGGAACCCAAACCGGCGAACGCCGGCCCCGCGCCCACGCCGCCGGCGAACGCCGGTTACGCGCAGCCGGTCAATCAATCGCCCATTCACAAGGCCCAGTATAACCTGCTGTGCATCTTAGGCCTGGTGATTTCCCTGATCTCCCTGGTGTTCAATTACTTTGGCCTGGTGGGTCTGGGCGGCGTCATCGTATCCGTCATCGGGCTGGTTCTGTGCAACCGCAGGAAGGAAAACGGCAGAATCTTGGGCGCGCTGGGCGTGCTGTTCGGCGCGGTCTCCGTGATCACCGCCGTTGTGGCCATGATGTAAGCCGAGTGCGGCGGAACAAGCCGGCAAATATCATTCATCAATCAGGAAACACGGGAGGAAGGCTTTCACAAAACCATCCCCCCGTGTTCTTTATTTCGCGCTTTTCATTTCGCCCATGATTGCCTCGATTTCCTCCGTGGAAAGGGCTTCGCCGTATACCCGGCATTGCTCCAGAACGCCGGTATAGTTATTGACTGCGGACCAGGCGCCGTCGCTGTGCAGGTGGTACTGGCCGCCCAGCAGCAGCGTACTGTCCACTTCGCTGGACAGAGGGCTGACGAACTGGCGGTAATCCGTCACCGTTTTGCCAAAGAAGGTATATTCGTCGCCCTGCTTCCGGATGGTCACATACGCGCAGCCGTCTTTGTCCAAAGCGTAAACCGCTTCATAGGTGTGCGCTCCGGCGAAGAATATGGTGTAAGCGTCCGTGCCGTCGCCTGAACACTGCACCAGCAGACCGTTCAAGTCGTTATTGTTGTTGGAAAGGATCACTTTGGATGATTGCTCCTGCTGCCCGGTTCGGATTTTCAGCAGGATGGTGAAATCCTGATCGCCGTCATACAAGCGGAGGCCGGTGTCCCAATAGCCGTTGGGGCGGCCTTGGTAGGGGGCCTCCAACTGGAAAATCAGCCGGGGATCGTCAGAAGCCGTCTCGGGGTGATACATAGAGGAAAAGACGCCGTCCACGAAGCCCTCCCGGGCCTGAATGTGTTCCCGAATACTGTCCAGCCCGTATTCCCGGCCCGGCGCGTCGGGCCATTTCTCTCTTTCCCGCGCCCAGGCGGAAGTGGGAATCTGCGCGTCGAAAGCCTCAAACAGGCCCATGATATACGCTTCGTTCAGCACTGTTTTCCGCAATTCAAAGTAACGTTCGTGCAATTCCCGGGGGAAAAGCGCGGAAAAGCGCGTCCAAAGCAGGCTATTCCCGCCCTGGAAGTATTCGATCCGGTTGAGGGGCGTGTATAGGCCCTCCCCGTTGAAGTACAGGCCGAAGGCAGTGTCCAGGTCGTACAGGCTGGGATACCAGACTTGTCCGTCCAGGGTTGCCAGTAGCAGATTTTTCGCCATATTGTCGGAGGCGTTCACGTAATAGGCGAAGCAGTAATAATTCAGGCAGGCGTCCAAATTCAGGTATTCGGAAAAATGCGCGCGGAATTCCTCGTCCGTGCTGTTCATCACAAAGCGGATCACCCGGTTCAGCTTTTCATACGCCCCGGCGATTTCCTCCGCCGATTCGTCCGGACCCACCGCCAGCGTCCAATCCTGATCCAGTACGGTGGAGGCTTCCTGCCTGAACTGAATGGAATCGGAATACAGGTTATCCGCCTCCATCACCAAATGGTTTTCGTTTTTGCCGCTCATGCCGAACATCCAGTCGCCCTTGGGGATATTAAAGGTATACAGCCCCCAATATTCCCCGTCGATAAAAACCTCCACGGGAAAGCCGTCCACTAAGCCGCTGTTGGGCGCGTCCGGGAAGATGTTATAGGGCTTGTTCATGTCGCCCGCCAGCCGGGCGGTCACCACGTTGCGGGCCTGGGTGCTGTCCTGGTAGTTGGCTTTCAGGCAGTACTTGGCATGGGCGCCCCAGGCGTCGCACACGGTCACCTTCTGCTTCTTGGCATAGGTGCCGTCGGAATAAAACTTGATAGTGTAGTTCTTTTTGCCATAATCCAGGGTGGAGGTTCCCTGCAGCTTGACCGTCACAGGCCAGGAAAAGGTTTTTTCCTGATCCCGATAGGTCAGCGTTGCCATGCGCTCCGCGGATTTCTCACGCAGCGACAGGATGCCCGGTTCCCCCGCGCTGACCAGAGAAACCTGGGGCAGGGCGCTTTCTTCCCGCGTTTCCTCCGCCAGGGCCGGCAGGGCGAGCGTGAACAACAGAACAGCCAATAAAGAAAGAATAAAATACATGCGGGTTTTCATGGTCGGTTTTCTCCTTTTCGGATTTTGGGAAACGCGGGGGCGAGCTTCGGGAAAGCGCTTTTTTCAGCCTGTTTCCAATTTTTCCAATTTTTATTATACCGGATCGCTCCATGAAATTCAATGACGATTTCAGCAGCAAAAAGCCCTTTCCCAACGTGCGCGCGCGGTAAAGGGCAGCTTTTCGTGCTGAAAATATGCGCTTGCGGCAGAACACAGAGAACCGGCCCTGTGTTCCATCTAAGCTATGGCTTATTTTGTTTCCAATAAGGTGGTATTCAGCAGGTCGCCGGGGCGGATGTTCAGTGCGTCGGCGATGTTGAAAAGGACCTCGACAGAAAAGGAGGTGACCATGTTTGGCGCTTCAATTATACTCAGGAAAGAACGACTGATGCCCGCTCGTTCTGCAAGTTGCTCCTGAGACATGCCCTGCGATCTTCTCATCGTCCCAATGACCAAACCAAGTTCAAGCATTCGATCCCGATTTTCAAATTTTTTTACCGTTGCCAACACGCTTCCCCTCCTTTCGCCTGATTGTATTGTACGGAAAACACAAATCATCATCAGCACAATTTGGAATGCTATTGCTTAATATAATAAGCTAATATATAATATTAAACGCAATTGCACAGTAGAACGAGGGAAAAAGAACGCAAGGGAGAGAGAAAAATGGATTTGCGCACAGTGCTGGCAAGTATGAAACTGGACGCCATTCGGGAAACGCTGCTGACGCCCCGGCAGCGGCGGTTGATGGAATATTATGTGGATTTGGAATGGCCGGTAGATGAGGTAGCCCGGCAAATGGCGATGACCCCTGCGGAGGTGCGCCGCGCCCTGAGGCGCATTGCCCGAATCGGATTGGATTGGCAGGAATATCAGAAAGACCACCGCCAGGAGACGGTGGCTGTAACCTTAGAAAAAGGCGAAATCGGCACGATCCTGGCCGCCCTGGAAGACAACCGAGATACGTTTTATTCCCTCTTTGACGCGAACGAGGAAGCGGACTGGCGGGAGGAATTGGGCTTTAACGTCAAAAAGCTGGAAATACTGATCGAAAGGCTGAAACCGCTGGAGGAATGATACCATTTTAGCGATAGCATGCAATTTCAGAGGAAAAAGCGCTGATCCGTGTGAAAATCCATGCGTATTTCAGCTTATCGGCAGGGAATGTCACGCAAATTTTGAAAATTGCTTGCAATGGCTTCCGACATGAGCGTACAAAAACCCCACTTTCCATCCCGTTTTACCGGTGGGAAGTGGGGTAAATGGTCATCGTACCGGGCAGGTCATTCCGCTTCCCTGCTCGCCCGTGTCCGACAGCATTTTTCATGCTCTGGGGCTGGATATGAAGCCGTTTCGTTATCGTACAGCAACGCCGGTCCGCATTAACGGCTCTTGCATCAGCCCAGGGGACGCACACCGACGACCTTGTAGAACATTGCGGTCTGCTGAGGCGCAATGGTCTTCAGGACCTCGATCAGCGCTTCGTCGGTCACCTTTTCCAGCGCCATCCTGGCGCCGGCGGTGGCATAGGGCATCGCGCCTTCACCGGCGGGCACGGCCGCGTAGATGGCCATCAACGCACTGCCGTTTTCAATGTTGGCCGTGGTCTGGTTCGGGGCAAGGCCCAGCTGGAGGTAATATTCGTCGTCCAGCTTGACCATGCTGTAAATGTAGAAGCCCACGTTAGGCGTTCCGTCCGCGTTCACGGAGGCGATGGCAAAGAACCCGTTATAGGCGTTGATGGAGTTCATCAGATCGTCGCCGGTCAGGGCGGCGGAGCCGTAGAAGTCCGCCACGGACGCGGAGGTGACGGCGTCCACAGGCTCGCTGAGTGCGGGCAGGGTGACCATGCACAGGGCAAGCACGAGCAGCAACAGTTTTTTCATCAATGGTCCCTCTCCTTCCGGATGAGATCAGGCGCAGCACGCCTAATAAAGTAAGCCCCCCTTTCCCCGTCGGAAAGGGATCCAACGCCGGAAAGAGGGGCAGAGTTTTGCGTTTTCGCGAATACGGATCGAGTAATTACTTGAGTTCCGCGAAGTACTTGATGGTGCGGACCATCTGGCTGGTGTAGCTGTTCTCGTTGTCGTACCAGGACACGACCTGCACCTGAGCGGTGTCGTCGTCGATCTTGGTCACCATGGTCTGGTTGGCATCGAACAGGGAGCCATAGGTCATGCCGATGATGTCGCTGGAGACCAGCTTTTCAGTGGTGTAGCCGAAGGATTCGCTGCTCTGGGCCTTCATGGCAGCGTTGATAGCGTCCTTGGTGATGTCCTTACCCTTGACAACAGCCACCAGGATGGTGGTGGAGCCGGTGGGCACGGGCACGCGCTGAGCGGAGCCGATCAGCTTGCCGTTCAGTTCGGGGATGACCAGGCCGATGGCCTTGGCGGCGCCGGTGCTGTTGGGCACGATGTTGGCCGCGCCAGCGCGAGCGCGCTGCAGGTCGCCCTTCCGATGGGGGCCGTCCAGGATCATCTGGTCGCCGGTGTAGGCGTGCACAGTGGTCATGATGCCGCTCACGATGGGGAAGGTGTCGTTCAGGGCCTTGGTCATGGGGGCCAGGCAGTTGGTGGTGCAGGAAGCGGCGGAGATGATGGTATCTTCGGGCTTCAGGGTCTCGTGGTTCACGTTGTAGACGATGGTGGGCAGGTCGTTGCCGGCGGGCGCGGAGATGACAACCTTGCGGGCGCCAGCGGTGATATGGGCCTGGCTCTTCTCCTTGGAGGTGTAGAAGCCGGTGCACTCCAGAACGACGTCAACCTTCAGCTCGCCCCAGGGGCAATCCGCGGCGTTCTTCTCGGCGTAGATGCGGATCTCGTGGCCGTCCACGATGATGGAATTCTCGGTGGCCTCGACCTTGTGGTCGCGGGCGTAGTTGCCCTGGGTGGAATCATACTTCAGCAGGTGGGCCAGCATCTTGGGGGTGGTCAGGTCGTTGATGGCGACGATCTCGTAGCCCTCAGCGCCGAACATCTGACGGAAAGCCAGGCGGCCGATGCGGCCAAAACCATTAATAGCAACTTTAACAGCCATTGGAATCTACCTCCTAAAATTAAGTCATGTTATGTGGATGCGCCGCGGATGCGGTCACACCTATAACTACATATATATTCTACCCCATCCCATAGGGGATGAAAAGCCCTTTTGTGTAAAATATCACATTTTATTAATATTTTCAGGGGGATGTTGTCGTTACGCAGGGGGAG
>JAFSNT010000194.1 GCA_017443295.1 Clostridia bacterium | reverse complement strand
ATGGTGTACGTCTCCTCCTCGCTCATATCCATCATGATCCACGTGATCATGGTCAACGTATCCCGCCGCGTGGCCAGGAAAATGCGGCAGGACATCTTCGACAAACTGATGCGCCTGCCGGTGGGCTTCTTCGACCGCAATCTGGCCGGCGACATCATCAGCCGCGCGTCCTATGACGTGGACGTGATCTCCACCTGCATGGCCACGGATGTGGTGTCCATCCTGACCAGCGTGGTCACCGTCACAGGCGCCCTCATCATGATGGTGAGCATCTCCCCCGCCCTGAGCCTGGCGGCCCTGGTGACGGTCCCCGCCTCCATCGCCTACACCACCCATATGCGGAAGCTGACCCAGCCCCGCTTCGCCAAACGCTCCAGATCCTACGGCGCCATGAACGGCTTCGTGGAGGAGATGCTCTCCGGGCAGAAGACCATCCTGGCCTACGCCCACGAGGACCGGGTGGACGCCCGGTACGCCGAGATCAACGGCGCCGCTGCCCAGGCCTACTATGACGCCGATTCCCTGGGCATGACCATCGGCCCCACCATGGGCTTCATCAACAATATCTGCCTGAGCCTGATCGCTCTTCTGGGCTCGATCCTGTACATGAACGGGGCCATCGGACTGGGCAGCATCTCCTCCTTCGTGCTCTACTCCCGAAAATTCTCCGGCCCGATCAACGAGGTCGCCAACGTGATCAACGAGCTGTTCTCCGCCCTGGCCGCCGCGGAAAGGGTCTTCTCCCTGATGGACCAGACGGAAGAGAAGCACGACGTCCCGGACGCGGAAGCCCTGGAGAACGTAAAGGGCGACGTGAGGCTGGAGCACGTCAGCTTCGGCTATGATCCCGGCAGGACCATCATCCATGACCTGAGCATGCGCGCGGACGCGGGGAAACTGATCGCCATCGTGGGCCCCACGGGCGCCGGCAAGACCACGATCATCAACCTGCTGATGCGCTTTTACGACGTGGATCAGGGCGCCGTCCTGGTGGACGAAAAGGACATCCGCGGCCTGACGCGGCGGAGCCTGAGGTCCTCCTACGCCATGGTGCTGCAGGACACCTGGGTGTTCCGGGGCACCATCCGTGAGAATATCGCCTACGGCCGGGAGAACGCCACGATGGAGGAGGTGGTGGCCGCCGCGAAGGCCGCCCGCATCCACCCCTTCATCATGCGCCTTCCCCAGGGATATGAGACCGTCATCAGCGAGGACGGGGGCAACATTTCCAAGGGCCAGAAGCAATTGCTCACCATCGCCCGGGCCATGCTCTACGACGCCCGCATGCTGATTTTGGACGAGGCCACCTCCAACGTGGACACCTCCACCGAGCGCCAGATTCAGGCCGCCATGCGCCGCCTCATGCGGGACAAAACCTGCTTCGTCATCGCCCACCGCCTGTCCACCATCCAGAACGCCGACCTCATCCTGGTGCTGAATAACGGCGACGTGGTGGAGCAGGGCACCCACCGCAGCCTGATGGAAAAGAAGGGGTTCTATTACCAGCTGTACCGGTCGCAGTTTGAGTGAAAAGCCTGCAATTTCACCGGGTTTTCATCCGCCCGGCGCGTTGAATCTTTCGGGGAATTAGGTTATAATAGCATTACTTGAATGATCGTGCGGCGGGGAGGTGATACCGTGTTTTTGCTGAAACAGTATGATACCGCGCTTTTATCCTTCGAGATCATAGAGGATGCTTTGGAAGGGCAAAAATGCCGGATCGGCCATCTCAACGACGCCTGCGCCTCGCTTCTGCCCATCGGCCTGAAACCGACGAACGAAGGGCTGATGGCCTGGCTTCGGGGCCGCATCATCCCCAAAAACCGCGAATATGTGGACGCGCTGCTGGCCAAAAGCGGCCTTTCCCATAACGACACCAAGGGCATTCTTCAGGTGTGCCGGGGCCTGTCCCTGAACGACAGCTATTGGGTGGTGGAAGAAGGTTTTCAGGGAACCTTCGCCGATTTCAATTTATTCGATCACGATTTTGTGAAGGTGCTTTCCCTCATCGCGTACACGGGCTACGGCATATCCCGCGCCAAAGGCTTTTCTTCCTCGCCGGAATTTACCACGGCGGGTATACTGCGCAAGGGCTGGCGCAGGTTGGGCGGCAAAATCCTGCTGTTCAAGGGCGGAACCAGCGGCGCGGCCAATACGGGAAACGAGCCTTATTCCGAATTCTATGCCGCCCAAATCGCCGCGCGAATGGGGCTTTCCCACGTGGCTTACGGGCTTTCGGTGTGGAAAGGATGCTTATGCTCCACCTGCGAGCTGTTCTGCGATAAGGAACATTCTTACGTGCCCATGTACCGCTTTCTGGACAAATGCACCCTGCGGACGGCGGCGGAATACCTGAAAGCCTTGGGGAAACCATATTACGACGGCTTTGCGGATATGCTGATTTTCGACGCCCTCATTTACAACGAGGACAGGCACTTCGGCAACTTCGGCCTGATGGTGGACAGTCAAACCAACCGGCCCTATGCCTTCGCCCCGCTGTTCGACCACGGCCTGTCCCTGTTCAACTACGCCATGCCGGACGATATGCAAGCCCTGGACGAATACGCAAAAACCCGGTCCTCCGCCTACGGCGTTCCCTTTGAAAACATCGTCCGGGAATTCATTACGCCCCGGCAGAAGGAAGCGCTGCGCGGGATGATCGGCTTCCGGTTCCGGAAGCACAGCCACTACAACCTGCCCGCGGATCGGCTGAAAGCCATTGAAAAGCATCTGCAAAAACGGACGCAGCTTCTGCTTTCCATTCCAAACAGCGATTCCCGACCCGTTCAGGAATAAAAACAGGGGCCTTGAACCGTCCCGCATATTTGGAGGAAAAAGCCATGAAATACGGAGAAAGCACCTTTGACATCGTGTATCTTTTATTTGCCATCATCATCGGCGTGGGCATTCTGCGCAGGCGGCGGGACGCCGTGGGCAGGCTCATGGGCGGGGCGGTGCTGGTTCTGGGCTGCGGGGACGCGTTTCATTTGGTTCCCCGGGTGCTGAATTACTTTGCCGAGGGGAATTTCGGGCCGTGGCTGGGCTTTGGCAAGCTGGTCACATCCGTCACCATGACGGTGTTTTACCTGCTGCTGTACCGCCTGTGGCTGCGGGTTTACGGCGAACAGGAAAACAAAAAGCTGACCCTTTTCGTGTACGCCCTGACCGCCCTCCGCGTGCTGCTGTGCCTGCTGCCCCAGAACCGCTGGCTGGAAAACGAAAGCTCCGTGCTGTGGGGCGTGATCCGCAACGTGCCCTTTGTGGCCCTGGGCTGCGTGGACGTGTGGCTGTATTACGAGAAGAGAGAGGCGCTGCCTTCCTTCCGGTTCGTGTGGCTGCTGATCACCCTGTCCTTCCTGTTCTATATGCCGGTGGCGGTGGCGGCCAGTTTGGTGCCGATGCTCGGCATGCTCATGCTGCCCAAAACCGTGTGCTACATGCTGCTGGTGTGGGCCTTCTGGAAGGAAGCGGGTCGGGCGGCGTGAAAAAGAGCATAAAAATCATCATCCTGTCCGTTTTCTTCCTCAACGCCGCCGCCTTCCTTTACACCTTTGTGCAGCCCCACTGGACGGCCACCATCGTGAGGGTGGGCTGGCCCAGGAGCGTGCAGAATACCGGGATGCGGAGGCACGGTTCGCGCTCCCACACCGTCATTCCCCTGACCGTCACCTATACGGATGAAAACGGGACGAAGCAGACGGCGAATATCAGCTATTCCCGCCCCACCCAGTCCTTTTCCGTGGGCCAGGAGATCGAGATCACCCGGAGCTACGTCACCGGCCTGATCCCCTATCCGTTCAGCGGACTGCGCCTGTTCAGCGGGATGGTGGCCGGGGCAATCGGACTGTTTCTGTTTTTCATGTGGGTGGACAGGGGGAAAAAGGCGTGAACAGAAAAATCATCTGGGGCGTCCCCATCGCCATGGTTGTTGTTGGGCTGCTGATCGTGCTTTTCAGCTACGCCCAGCCCGCCTATCCCGCCGTGGTGCTTTCCGTGGGTAAGAAAAGCTACACTCCGGCCAGGAACCGTGGCCGAAGCCGTTCCAGCGCGGTGTACCGGGAGGAGCTGGAGGTCAGCTACGGCGACGGGCAGACCGCCACCGTGCTGTTTTCCACCACCGTTCCCCATTATTTGCCCAAGGCCGGGGATGAAGTGCGGATCACTCCCTGGTTTTCCGGCATGGTCACCCACCCCAACCGCACGCTGGTGAGCATCGGCGGCACCAGCGCGGCCCTGGGCGGCTTTTTCATCGTCACATTCCTGCTCACCAAATGGTCGCTGGCCAGGGACGAAAAACGGAAGGAGCGGGAAATGCTCATGAAACGCGGCAGAGGGCCAAGAAAAAGCCCTGAAGAATAAAAAGGAGGGGAAACCCATGAAACGACTGGCTCTGGTTCTGGCGCTGGTTCTGCTGGCCTGCGCCTGCCTGCCCGCCCTGGCGGAAAGCGAATGGACGGCGGTCACATGCGCCGAGGGCGGCTTCTCCACCAAGATCCCCACGGACTGCACGGCCCAGTACACGGAAGGCACGGGCCTGCAAATCTACACGGGCGTGGCCGGGTACATTCCTTACGTCATCATTTCGCCCCGGCCCGCGGACAAGCAGTTCAGCAATCCCGACAATTACCTGAACAACACCTACCGGGAATACCTGGAAAATAAGTACGGCGACAAGATGCTGGGCACGAACCCGGCGAAAAACTGGGAGATCGGCGGAAAAACGCTGATCGGCGCGCGGTACAAGTACAAGGTCGGCGATACAACCGTGTGCCTGCTGCGGCTGATCGAGCAGCGGGACGACGGGGACGTGGAATACACCGCCAAGTACATCGACGGCGAGGACGCAAAGACCATGGAAGCCCTGGACGCGGCGGTGCGCTATTACAGCCGGGGCGGCGCGGACAGCGCTCCGGCGGCGGACGTGCTGCGCCCCGTGGATATGTCCGGCCTTGAAGTCGATACCGACGGCGGCGTGTATTGGGCCGCCATCACCGATACGGATCGGATCGAGAGCGGCGGCTTCTTTACCGCCCGGCTCTATTACCAGTCCCTGTACCCGGCGGCCCAGGTGGAGGCCCTCCAGGAAAACGCGAAGATCGCCGTCAACGGCTGGGAATTCACGGTGAAGAAAATCGTGCCCCACGATGAAAAGACCGTCGAAATTTACCCCAAGGAAGAATTCGACGGGTACATCGTCTTCCAGAAGGCCTCCGATTATTTCTACACCGCCCTGGTGAACGACTGGGTGCCCTGTACCCACATCGCCGATCAGAAAATCATGCTGCCCCTGGCCAACGATTTCACCTTCACCTGGCTCAGCGGGGACGGCGAAGCCACCGTATACGACGCGTACAGCTTCATCAAACTGCTGGGCGAAGAGGAACTGAACCAGTACAACACCATGCTGCAATTCAGCGGCGGGCTGGTCATGATGATGATTCACACGTCCTACCCCTTCGGGCCGGAGGCGGAGTGAGAGGGAACCTTGGAGGCTTTGCCTCCAAACCTCCACCAGGGGATTGAATCCCCTGGACCCCACTCCTGCGGAAATTGTTCGATGTGTTCTTACAAGCTGCTTCGCCGAGTGGGGGTCCAGGGGCGTCACGCCCCTGGCGCGGGTCTGGGCGCGCGGAGTACCCAGAAACCCCCAAAATTTTCCGTGATCGTTTACATTCCGGCCCAGGTATGCTACAATCGGCTGGAAAAACGTTGGGAGGAAACGCCATGCAGTTGAAGGATTTGGGCTTTTACCGGGGTGTGAACTTGGGCGGTTGGCTGTCCCAGTGCGATTATTCCAAGGAGCGCCTGGACGGATTCATTACCGAAAAGGATATCGCCGTCATCGCGGGCTGGGGCGTGGATCACGTGCGCCTGCCCCTGGACTATAACGTGGTGCAGCGGGAGGACGGCTCTTTCATCGAGGAGGGCTTCGCCCGCATCGAAAAGGCGCTAAGCTGGTGCAAAGCCAACGGGCTGAACGTGGTGCTGGACTTACACAAAACCGCCGGCTTTTCCTTCGACGCGGGGGAAAAGGAAGCGGGCCTCTTTGACAGCGAAAAGTACCAGCAGCGGTTTTACAGCCTGTGGGAGGAGCTGGCCCGGCGCTTCGGCGACGACAGCGCTCACGTGGCCTTCGAGCTGCTGAACGAGGTGACGGACGAGAGCTTCATTACCGCCTGGAACCGCATTTCCGGCGAGTGCATCCGCCGCATCCGCGTGATCGCTCCGGACACCCTGATTTTGGTGGGCAGCTACCACAACAACAGCGCCGCCGCCGTGCCCGCCCTGGCCGCCCCCGCCGACAGCCGGGTGGCTTACAATTTCCATTGCTACGATCCCCTGCCCTTCACCCATCAGGGCGCGTACTGGGTGCCCTTCCTGGACCGGAACGCGCGCCTTTCCTTCGAGGAAGCCGCCATCCCCGCCGATTTCTTCGACAAGGATTTCGCCCCCGCCCTGGACGCGGCGAACAAATACGGGGCTATGCTCTACTGCGGCGAATACGGCGTGATCGACGTTGTCGACCCCGAAAATACCCTGAAATGGTATCGCCAGATTCATGCCGCCTTTGAAAAATACGGCATTTCCCGCTGCGCCTGGAGCTATAAGCAAATGGATTTCGGCCTCTCCGACGCCCGCCTGGACGGGGTCAGGGAGGAACTCATTAAGCTGCTGTAATTCTTTGCTCGGTTCACAACATAAAGAACACCGGATAACCGTCCTGCTGTCGGTGGTTTCCGGTGTTCTTTTATAATTCTTAAATGTTCAGCCCTCCCGAAGCAACGCGGCACAGCCCACATAATCCTGATCGTTGGGGTCGGGCAGCACCAGGATCCCGGAACGCCCGCCGCGCATATACACGAACAGGCATTTTTTCAACGCGCCGTCGGCACACAGGCCCGCGTGATCTTCAATGAACTGCCTTTCCACCGTCATATCCGTGGCGAAGTTTTCAAAATCAATGGGCTGCAATCGGATTTCTTTTACGATTTCATAGGGGCTTTCGTCGGCAACGTCGTGAATCACGTTCAGCTCGTCGATGATCCGGGGATATTTCACAAAATACGCCTGTCCGGTTTTCTCCATGACATCTCGCCGCCCTTCGTATTCTTAATGGTTTCCATATCAAGAGCATCTTACCATATATGGTCTAAAAAGTCCATATATGGGCGGCCTTATTCTTTGTGAAATGTTACCCTTTTTCTGATTTCAAGTCAGAAGGGGCGCAAGGAATATGACGACCAGAGAATGCGTTGCCAACCGAATCCTGCAACTGTGCTTTGACAGGCATCTTGCGGTCAATGCTTTAGCGCATCAGGCCGGAATGGCCCCTACCACTTTAAAGAACATCATTTCCGGCGTGAGCAGGAATCCGGGAATCGTGACCATTAAAATCATTTGCGATGGGCTGGGCATATCGCTCACAGAGTTTTTTGACACGGAAGAATTCAGGAGTCTGGAACAAGAGGACATTTAACACAGCATGAAAAAATGCAAGGGCGCGGAAATCTACCCGCGCCCTTGGCCATTTCAGTGAAGCATAGCATCCTATAAAAAAGGGGAATCCCCCTTGCAGCTTCCTCGGAAGGGGGGTCTGGGGGGAAACCATGCTTTGGCTTCCAAAACGTGGTTTCCCCCCAGCTTATCTGAAAAACTCGTTCAGTCGATCTCGATCACGCCGGGATAATAGGTCATGATCTCGGAATCCTGGTTCAAAAAGGTGGTGGTGGCGGCCTCGGGGGGCTGGTAAGGCTCGCCCTCCACGGCGATTTTTACCTGCTTGACGCCGGGGAACTGGGCGGCGGTGAACATGATGGCGCGCAGGGCCTGGATGCCGTTTTCGCCCTGCACGGCGTCCATGAACTGGCGGGTGAAGTTGACGGTGACCACGCCGTCCTTCATGTTGACGCCCAGCAAGCCGCAATCCTTGGGCAGGGGGGCGGAAAGGCCGCTGTCCGCCTTGGGTCCTTTGACCAATTCCAGCATGGCGGTATTTACGTCCGCGTCGGAAAACACGGCGCGGGTGACGGGCACCAGCATGCGGCCGGTGGCGGAGGGGAAATAAAGCTGCACGGTGCCGCTGCCTGCCATGGTTTCCACGGTTTCCAGGTTCAATTGATCCCCGGTGAAGGCGCCGCTTACGTCGGTGCCCCAGGTGAGCTTGCTGCGCTTCTGGCCGTCAAAGAGGAAAGAAACCTCGTCCACCGTGTCAAATTCGCATAAGGTCTGGGCCACGGACTGCACCATCATGATTTCCTGCTCGGCGTTCTGGCAATTCAGCGCTTCCTTGGATAAATCCACCCGGGCCTTGCCGTTTGCGATGTCTAAATCGAACTTCACGCCCTCCGGCACGGTGGTTTTCAGGCCCAGCCGCGCCGCCGCCAAATCGTTGGCGCTGCTCTGCACCATGAGGGCCAGGGTGGCCTTGGCGATGCCGTCCGTTTTGTCCACCTGCCGGGTCACGGGCACCAAATACCCTTCCCCGTCCTGATAATACACCACGGTGGGCTGGGTTTCCGCCGCCGTCAGCACCGTGGTGTCCGCCGCGGCGGATACGTTGCTCAGGGCCGTGTTCTCATAGGTGACGACGGGTTCCTCCTGACGCAGGGCCAGGGCCACCACCAGCGCCGAAGCGCACAGCACCAGCATCCTTTCCACGTCCACCCGGCGAATATTCAGCTTCCATTTCCATTTCTTCATGGCCGCACACTCCTTCACGTTGTCCTCGCGCTATGGTATGAAGGAGCTATGGGGATTATGACGCATGAAAGGAGAGTTGAGAGTTGGGAGTTGAGAGTTGAGATTGATAGAACCGAGCGTAAGCGGCGGAGAACAGAAAAAAGAGTACAGAGTGCAGAACTCAGATTTATATAGTCGAACAATTCGGATTCAGCGATTTGCAGACTATATCATCTGAACTCTACACTCTGTACTCTTATCTCAACTCTCAACTCCCAACTCTCAACTCCCAACTCTCAACTCTCCCGCTTACATGGCTCCCTTTCTTGTAATCACGGTCAGCACCGTCTTCGCCAGGATCTGCCAGTCCAGCTTCAGGGACCAGTTTTCGATATATTCCCGGTCCAGCTGCACCACCTGGTCGAAATCCCGGATCTTGCTGCGGCCGCTCACCTGCCACAGACCGGTCACGCCGGGGCGGGTGGACATGCGCGCGCGGTAGGCGGGCTTGTAATGCTCCCATTCGTCCACCGTGGGGGGACGGGTGCCCACCAGGCTCATATCGCCCTTGACCACGTTGATGAACTGGGGAAATTCGTCCAGAGACAGGTCGCGGATCCAGCCGCCCACGCCCTTTTTCCATTTGCCGTTCTTTTTCTGCTTCATGCCGATGATGCGGGGGTCATGCTCCAGCTTGAACATCAGCTCGTTTTCCTGGCCGGTGGCCTTTGCCAGCTCCTGCTTGCGCTTTTCCGCGTCCATGTACATGCTGCGGAACTTGTACATTTCAAACTTCCGACCGTTTTCGCCGATGCGGGTCTGGTGGAAGAAGATGGGGCCGGGGGAGGCGATATAGATCATGGGGCCGATGATCAGCGTCAGCAGCCCCGTGGCAAGGCAGCCGATGGAACCGATGGCGATATCCATCAGGCGCTTGAGGAACAGGTCGCGGCCCGAAATGTAGCCCAAGCTCACCGTCAGGGCGGCCTGGCCGCAGATCCATTCGATGTCCTTGTGGCGGGCCACGATGCGGTCCAAATTGTTCAGGCTCAGGTGAACCGTGATGCCCATGCTGATGATCTGGTCGATCAGGTCGATGGGCATTTCCTCCGGCGCGTCCAAATAGATTTCATCCACCCAGTTGGTGACGAGGTAAGGAATCAGATTGTCCCCCGCAGCTACCACCGGCAGGGTTTCCAGCTCCGTATCGCCCCGCTTGATGTGCCGCAGCACCTTGTCCTCCTCCCGCAGCACCACGTTTTCGTCCAGCAGGGCCGCGCCCACGATGCGGTAGGTGTTGTAATTGTGGTTCACCAGCTCCGTCACCACGTCGTGCAGGCGGTCTCGCTTGGCCACCACCAGCAGGCCCGTGCGGTTGCGGATGTGCAGCCGGCGCTGCAGGTGGGTTTTCCACATGGTCCGGGTGATGAAGCCCAGCACGGTGTAGCTCAGCACCGTCTGGAAAAAAACGTAGCTGGAACCCGACAGGTCCGCTTCGTTCATGATCAGGAACGCGCCGAATACCAGGGCCAGATAGGTGGTCTGGTTCAGCAGTTTGGACAGCTCCTGATAATGGTTTCTTCGGATCACGCCGTGGTAGGTGTCCGCCACCACCATGATCGCCAGATCCAAAAAGGGAAGGAAAATAAACGAACCCCAGAACATGCGCCGCCCGATCATATTGGAAAAGCCCACGTGGGTCAAAAACGCAAGCAGCAGCGCTATTTCCAGCGCCCCGATATCCAGCGCCATAAAGTCCAAATGCTGGGACCAGCCCCGTTTTTTTCTCTGGTACATACTGTCTCCTTATTGACCGGTTTCGTCCAGCAGCCGGGCGAGGAAAAAGGCGGCGCAGCGCTCCTCATCCTGCCAGATATGCATGGTGTGGGGTTCCGGGCACAGGATCAGGCAGCGGGATCCCTTCCCCGCGTCCTCCAGACGGAAAAACAGGGCCGATTCATAGCCCGCCTTCACCAGGGTCATGGCCAGGTCGCTGTTGGCGTCGTAGCATTCGGCCAGATTGTCGGGGGCGTACAGCCCGTTTTCCATGAGGGAATCCACGTGGCCGGTCACGCCTAAGTCCTGGCCGGAAATCACGTCCCGGAGCCTGCCCTCGCCGTCCAAATACATGAGCGTGTTCATGCGCAGGTTTTCCCGGATGGGCGCGAAGCCCCAGCGCAGCTTTTCCTCCGTGTCCCCGCCCTGGTCAAAGGCCTCGGCCATTTCCCGCAGGGTATCGTACAGGCTGCGCTTGGCCAGCTTGGGGATTTCCAGATGGCCGTGCTTGCCCTCCACGTAGATGATGAAGCAGTTGCGGCCCTTGGATTTGCCCCGGTACAGGGTTTTGTCCATCTTGGCGAACAGGCTGTCGTAATCCTTGGCGTCCTCGGGGTAGGAGGCGCTGCCCACGGTGCCGGTGATGAACAGGGTGTGGCCGTTTACGGTGTAATTCCGCCGGAGCAGCTGCCCGCGGGAAACGAGATTGGTATAAAGCTCGTGGATATGATCGTAATCGTTGCTCTTGAAATAGACCATCAGCAGTTCGTCCCCGCCGAAACGTCCGGCCAGGCCGTCCCGGCCCACGCAGTCCCGCAGGGCCTGCCCCAGCTGGGACAGCACCCCGTCGCCCGTGGCGTGGCCGTAATGGTCGTTGATGTCCTTGAAATTGTCCAGATCAATGATCCCCAAGGTGAAGGAAACCTTGCGCTCGATCAGATCGCGAATGAATTCCAGCATGTACTTTCTGGAAATCAGGCCCGTCAGGGAATCGTGTACCGCGAACAGGGGCACGCTTTCCAGCGTCTGCCGGAAATACGGATAGCTGGATAAGTATTCCGCCGAATACACGCCGCGCGCCTCCTTTCAGCGTCTTCCCACCCTGGGAAAAGCGTTTTTTCCGCATCAAAAAATCCTATCTGTTTTCTGCATGTATCATACCAGATTTTTGCCAGAGATGCAATATCTTCGGGAAAATATGGGGGGCAAAAAACACGCCGAAGAAACGCCGAAAAAACGCCGCCCGGCGGTTTCCGGGCGGCGGTTTGGGTTACTGCTTGGTAATGCTCTGCCCCTGAGGCGTATCCTTTACCAGATACCCGGCGGCGGCCAGGGCGTCCCGGAGCTCGTCGCTGCGCTTCCAGTTCTTTTCCTTCCGGGCCTGTGCGCGCTGGTTCACCATGTCCTGAATCTCGGCGGGCAGCACGTCCTCGGCTTTTTTCATGAGCAGGCCCAGAACGCCGGTCAATTCCGTGAGGGCGCTGAGCACGCCTTCCACGGCGGCCTTGCCGCTCTGCTCGTTGAGGTTCACGTTGGCGTCCTTCACGATTTCAAAGATGGCCCCCAGAGCGTCGGCGGTGTTCAAATCGTCGTCCATGGCGGCGTCGAAGCGGGCGGCGTATTCCTTCACGCGGGCAAGCAGCGCTTCCTCATCGGCGGTGAGGGGCTTGTCCTGGGCGTTTTTCTTCAGGAACAGCAGATGATCCCGGACGGTATACAGCCTGTGCAGGGAGGCGTGGGCCTGGGCCATCATATCCCGGCTGAAATTGATGGGGCTGCGGTAGTGGGCGGAGAGCATGAACATGCGCACGTCCTCCGGGTCGTATTCCTTCACGATGTCCCGCACGGTGAAGAAATTGCCCAGGGATTTGCTCATTTTCTCGTTGTCGATGTTGATGAAGCCGTTGTGCATCCAGTACCGGGCAAAGGGCTTGCCGGTGGCGCACTCGCTCTGGGCCACCTCGTTTTCGTGGTGGGGGAACAGCAGGTCCTTGCCGCCGCAGTGGATATCGAAGGTTTCGCCCAAGTATTTCATGCTCATGGCGCTGCATTCGATGTGCCAGCCGGGACGGCCCATGCCCCAGGGGGATTCCCAGGCGGGTTCGCCGGGCTTCTGGGCCTTCCACAGGGCGAAGTCGGCGGGGTTGCGCTTCACGTCGTCCACGTCGATGCGGGCTCCCGCTTCCAGATCGTCCAAATTCTGGCCGGACAGCTTGCCGTAGCCGGGGTCCTTTTCCACGTCGAAGTATACGTCGCCGTTGACCTCGTAGGCGTAGCCCTTATCTTCCAGGGTTTTCACCAGATGAATGATTTCCCCGATGTGTTCCGTGGCCCGGGGATGCACCGTGGCGGGCCGGATGCCCAAGGCTTTGGCGTCCTGGTAGTATTCCTTGATGAACCGGTCGCCTAATTCCTTTACGGTGATGCCCTCGGCGTTGGCACGTTTGATCATCTTGTCGTCGATGTCGGTGAAGTTCTGCACGAAGGTCACTTCATAGCCCCGGTGCTCAAAGTACCGGCGCAGCACGTCGAAGGTGATGAAGGGCCGGGCGTTGCCGATGTGGAAATAATCGTACACCGTTGGGCCGCAGGCGTAAATGCTCACTTTGCCGGGATGCAGGGGCACAAATTCTTGCTTTTTCCTTGTCTGGCTGTTATAAATCTGCATCTTTGAATCCTCCCTTGTATGTCATTTCATTTTTTCTTTTTTCATGGGGCAGTTTTCACGGGGACAGGCTTCGCAATCGCGCTGTTCTTCGGTT
>JAFSNT010000193.1 GCA_017443295.1 Clostridia bacterium | reverse complement strand
GATACAATGCGTTTTCCTTCCTCGATCAATGCTTGCTTGTCGGACATAAAGGTTCGGATATGCATGTAAACACCCCCGAACCTATTGTAGCACAGCTCAGGCACTTTGTAAATGGAAATTAATTAAGTCGTTTACTATAACAATGATCCGCTGGTGAATAAACCGGGCAGATTTCTGCGCTTAAGTCCCGACAATGCCGCTGCGGGCGGAGACCCTAAAAAAGCGCTTCGGCTTCTGTGCATGGATTTGCCCAAAGTACAAAACAGCGAGGATGCCCGCCAATGCGTTGATTATATTGTTTCTTTACTGCTCGCGGAAAAGGCAAGACGTGATGCCCAAAAAGAACACTTTGACAGCGTTGCCAACAACATGAGTATTTTTCATGTTCGCAAATTCATGAGCAATCTATTGGATCAGGGGTTTGGCGGGGCGGCGCTTGTTCTTGTTACGGCAGCTCTTTATCATCTTCAATTTTCAACCGATGAATACCGGATTGCCGCGCATCCGGCAAATCAGGCGGGCACATCAAAAAAACAATTCAGCGATCTTGATGTTTATTATGGAGAACGTCCTTTCATGGGAACTGAACTGAAAGATAAGCCGTTTTCTTCAACGGATGTGGATCATGCCGCGGAGACAGCTTATCACGCGGGTGCGGCAAGCCTTTTGTTTGTTGCCGGAAGGCAATCGACATTTGCCTCTCAGCCGCCGACTTACTTCGCTAAAACGCGGGATAAGTTTGCGCAAAGAGGCATGTATGTTGGTGTAGCGTCAATTGACGGTCTTATGGATACCGTACTGTCCTGCCATATGAATGTGGATACAACCCATTTGCTGGATGTAAT
This sequence comes from Clostridia bacterium, assembly GCA_017443295.1. Classification (GTDB taxonomy): domain Bacteria; phylum Bacillota; class Clostridia; order Christensenellales; family Aristaeellaceae; genus RUG563. The sequence goes on along the minus strand of JAFSNT010000193.1, from coordinate 5,166 downwards.
CCGGAAGACGGCTGAAGAAATTGGCGCTCTTGAGGCGCAAATATGGGTGTATGAGCATCTTCCGGATGTAGCGGGAAGAAGCTAATGGGCCTCTAAGCGGGTTGCACAGCTCTTGCGAATAATTATAAAGTGTTTTTGTCTCAGGTGGGCCGCCGGATACGTTTTTCAAGAAAAAGCGCTTCAAAAATCCCCGTATAACATATGATCAGTTGACAAACGCCCTTTTCGGTGATAAAGTTGCAAACGGAATACCACGGAAAAAGGAGAGGTTTCGCCATGCAGTACGGTTATTTCGACGATGCGCGCCGGGAGTATGTGATCACCCGGCCTGACACCCCCTATCCCTGGATCAATTACTTAGGCAGCGAGGATTTTTTCTCCCTGGTGAGCTGCACCTCCGGCGGCTACAGCTTCTATAAGGACGCCCGGCTGCTGCGCCTGACCCGTTACCGCTACAACAACGTGCCCACCGACGCGGGCGGACATTATTTCTATATCAACGACGGGGGCACGGTGTGGAATCCCGGCTGGCAGCCCACCCAAACGCCCCTGGACAAGTACGAGTGCCGGGTGGGCACGGGCTACACCGTGATTTCCGGTGAAAAGAACGGCCTGAAAGCGAAGCAGACCATTATGGTGCCCCGGGGAAAGACCGCCGAGGTCACCCGGGTGGAGCTGGAAAACGCTTCTCCGGACACCAAGCAGGTTTCCCTGTACAGCTTCGTGGAATTCTGCCTGTGGAACGCCCAGGACGACAGCACCAACTTCCAGCGCAATTACGCCCTGGCGGAATTCGAGTTTGAAAAGGACGGCGCGGTGCAGTACCACAAGACCGAATACCGGGAGCGCCGCAACCACTACGCCGTGTACGCCGTGAACGCCCCCGTGGACGGCTTCGACACCGACCGGGAAACCTTCTTAGGCCTGTATAATGGCTTCGGCAGGCCCGACGCCGTGCTGGAGGACAGGCCCCGCAATTCTGTGGCCCACGGCTGGGCGCCCATCGGCAGCCACTGCATCAAGCGGGAACTGAAGCCCGGCGAAAGCGTTTCCTTTATTTTCGTGCTGGGCTACTGCGAGAATCCCGACGATCAGAAATTCGTGGCCCACGAGGTCATCAACAAGGAACCGGCCCACAAGCTGCTGGCCGACTTCGCCACCGACGAACAGTTTGAAGCGGCCTTCGCGGCGCTGAAAGCCCATTGGGACAGGCTGCTCAGCAAGTTCACCATCCAGAGCGGCAACGAAAAATTCGACCGTCAGGTGAACATGTGGAACCAGTACCAGTGCATGGTCACCTTCAACATGAGCCGTTCCGCCTCCTACTTTGAAAGCGGCATCGGCCGTGGCATGGGCTTCCGGGATTGCAGCCAGGATCTGCTGGGCTTCGTGCATCTGATTCCCGAGCGCGCCCGCCAGCGCATCCTGGACATCGCCTCCACCCAGTTCCCGGACGGCAGCGCCTATCACCAGTATCAGCCCCTCACCAAGCGCGGCAACATGGACGTGGGCAGCGGCTTCAACGACGACCCGCTCTGGCTGATCTTCGGCGTGAACGCCTATATCAAGGAAACCGGCGATTTCGGCATCTTAGACGAGATGGTGGATTTTGACAACGATCACGCCCAGGCCCAGACTTTGCTTGAGCATCTGCGCCGTTCCTTCCGCTATATCGCCAACCACAAAGGCCCCCACGGTCTGCCCCTCATCGGTCGCGCCGACTGGAACGACTGCCTGAACCTGAACTGCTTCTCCGAGCATCCCGGCGAGAGCTTCCAGACCACCGGCCCCTCCGAAGGCCCCGTGGCGGAAAGCGTGTTCATCGCGGGCATGTATGTGGGCGTGGCGGACGATTACGCCGACCTGCTGGAGCGCTGCGGCGACCATAGCGAAGCCGCCTTCGTGCGCGGGGAAAAGCGGGCCATGACCGAGGCCGTGGAAAAGAACGGCTGGGACGGCGAATGGTTCCTGCGGGCCTACGACGCCTATTCCCACAAGGTGGGCAGCAACGAAAACGAAGAGGGCAAAATCTACATCGAACCCCAGGGCATGTGCGTGATGGCGGGCATCGGCCTGGACAACGGCATGGCCCAGAAAGCCATGGACGCCACGGAAAAATACCTGCTGTTCAAGTACGGCGTGGTGATCCTGTGGCCCGCCTACAGCAAGTATCACTTAGAGCTGGGCGAAGTGAGCAGCTATCCCCAGGGCTTCAAGGAAAACGGCTCCGTATTCTGCCACAACAACCCCTGGATCATGATCGCCCAGACCAAATTGGGCCACGGGGACAAGGCCTTCGACCTGTATACCCGCATCGCCCCCGCCTGGGTGGAGGATCAGAAGCTGCACCGCACCGAACCCTACGTTTACGCCCAGACCGTCAACGGTAAGGAAGCGCCCCTGCCCGGCGAAGCCCGCAACAGCTGGCTCACCGGCACCGCCGCCTGGAACTTCGTGGCTGCCAGCCAGGATATTTTGGGCGTCAAGCCCGATTTTGACGGCCTCAAGATCGACCCCTGCCTGCCCGCCTGCCTGCCCGAGGTGAAGGTACACCGCTCCTTCCGGGGCCGCGATTTCGATATCGTGATCCACAACGTTGCCGGCGGCGAAAAGGGCAAGGTGCGCGTCAGCGTAAATGGAAAGCCCATCGAGGGCCAGACCGTTTCCGTGCCCAAGGCCGAAGAAGCCACCCACGTGGAAGTGTGGGTGGAATAAAACCGCAAGAAAATTGCCTCCCGCGTTCGGACAGGACGCGGGAGGCGTTCTTCACGTCCCGATACAATCCCAATACAGCAAAACCTATTGACTGAATGGGTGTTTCATGCTATCATGCGATTGAAGAAATCGGGCTTTTGGCCGGATGGTATTTCGGGGCACCCGCGCGCCGGGCGTCCCTTTTTCTAAAAGCGTTTGGGGGAGGGAACCGCCCTTGACGGAACGGGAGCTGACCGCGTTTTTTGAGGACCTGCACCGGCATCCGGAGCTGGCTTTGGAGGAAGAGCGAACCACGGCCCTCGTGCGCAGGGCGCTGACTGACGCGGGCATTCCGGTGTACCCCTCCGGCCTGCCCACGGGCCTGATAGCGGTGATCGAAGGAACCGGGCCGGGCCGGGTGATCGGCCTGCGGGCGGATATGGACGCGCTGCCCGTTCAGGAGGAAAGCGGCCTTTCCTACGCGTCGGAGGAACCGGGCAAAATGCACGCCTGCGGCCACGATTTCCATACCGCCTGCATGTTAGGCGCGGCGCTGGAAATCAAGCGGCGGGAAAAGGCACTGCGAGGCACGGTGAAGATCGTCTTCCAGCCTGCGGAGGAAGTGTCCAAGGGCGGCGAAACGGTGGCCCGGCAGGCAATTTTGCGGGACGTGGAAGAATTTTACGCCGGGCATACCTACCCCGCTTTTCCGGCTGGGACGCTGGGCGTCAAGCCCGGCCCGGTGATGGCCGCGCCGGACGGCTTCACGATCCGCGTCCGCGGCAAAGGCGCCCATGCGGGCGACCCGCACCAGGGCGTCGATCCCATCCCCGCGGCGGCAGCGCTGGTGCTGTCCGCCCAGACCATCATCAGCCGCTTTAAGAACGCTTTCGAGCCTGCCGTGCTGTCCTTCGCCCATTTTCAGGCGGGAAACACCTGGAACATTATTCCCGAAGAAGCGCTGCTGGAGGGCACGTTGCGCACCCTGAACCAGGAGGTGCGAAAGAACATTCGCGCCCGCCTGAACGCCCTGACGGAAAGTATCGCCCTGGCCCACGGCTGCACGGCGGACATTCAGTGGATGATCGGCCCTGACCCGGTGATCAACGACGAAAGACTGTGCGGGGAAGCAGCCAAAGTTGCCCAAGGACTGGGATTTGCTGTGAAACAGCAGGACGACACCATGATCGGGGAGGATTTCAGCGAATACCTGAAAATCTGCCCCGGCGCGTTTATCCGGGTGGGCACTGGCGGCGGGTACACCAACCATCACCCCAAATTCACCGCCGACGAACGCGCCCTGTGGCCCGCCGCCCAATTCTTCGCGGAACTGGCCCTGCGGAGGGCAAACGCTGACGATTGACACGATGATGTGATTGAAAGGACGCCTTAGCGAAGGTAGAAGGTAGGAAGTAGGAGGTAGGAGGTTTTGTCTTGTTCATCAAGATGCATGCTCCCATCCTTTTTGTGGACCATATATACTTCCTATCTCCTACTTCCTACCTGATCTAAAGTGTGCTTTTAAGGAACCCCGATAAAGAAAGGGAGGTAAAGAACATGAAGAAACTGGTTTCCCTGGCGCTCATTTTTGCCCTGCTGCTTTCCCTGACCGGGCTGGCCGCCGCCGAGGATGAAAAATCCGTGAACATCGGCGTCACCAGCACCCTGACCACCCTGAACCCCATGGCCTGCGACAACACGGAGATCGTGAAGTACGCGGTTTCCCTGGTGTTCCTGCCGCTGGTGGAACTGAACGCCGAGCTGGAATTCGTGCCCCTGCTGGCGGAAAGCATCACCACCGAAGATAACCTGACCTTCACCATCAAGCTCCAGGACGCCGCGAAATGGAGCGACGGCCAGCCCGTCACCGCCAGCGACGTGGCCTTTACCCTGGTGCTGGGCGCTGATCCCGTGTCCGCCAACGTGGCCCTGCCCCTGTACTCCGTGGAGGGCACCGACGAGGACGGCTTCATCGAATCCGGCGCGAAGGAAATCGGCGGCGTGAAGGTGATCGACGAAAAGACCCTCACCGTCACCATGAAATGGCCCACCGCCCTGTACACCTTTGAAAACAATTTCGGCCGCTACCTGTTCCCCCTGCCGGAGCATGTACTCAAGGACGTGCCCCGGGACGAACTGCTCACTTATTCCTGGTTCAACAAGCCCGACGTGATCTCCGGCCCCTACTTCATCACCGAGGCCGATTTGCAGCACTACGTCCACTATCAGGCCAACCCGGATTACTTCTTGGGCGCGCCCAAGATCAAGTACCTGAACATCAACGTGGTGGCCGCCGCCCAGATGCTGGCGGGCCTGCGCAGCGGGGAAATTGATCTGGTGCAGCAGACCATGGGTTCCATCCCCGTGGAGGATTATGACGCCGTGCGGGCGCTGCCGGGCGTCACCGCCGTCACCGGCACCCCCATCACCAACGAATCCATCTTCATCAACACCGAAAAAGTGTCCGACGTG
>JAFSNT010000192.1 GCA_017443295.1 Clostridia bacterium | reverse complement strand
TCAGATGCTTGCATCGTTTCTCCGGGTCTATCATTGCGTAGACCTCCTTTCGTTTTTCTCAAGGTAAAGTCTACTGCAATTCTTCCCAGAGTAACGTCTACCGCAATTTCCACTGTGGACGTTACTCTGGGAATTTACTCCAATTTGTAATTCATGCGTAAAGCCCGCGAAAAAGGTTTCGCAGCCTTGACCGGCCTTCGTTTCGCTGGTATAATATACGCGGAAAATCATTCCGTTCGCCGGAATTTGACGTTCAGGAGGTATGTACACATGGAAGGACAGAAAAAAAGGCTTGTGACCCGCAGCGATTTTGACGGCTTGGCTTGCGCCATGATGATGCGGGAGATGGGCTTGATCGACCAGATCAAGTTCGTACATCCCAAGGATGTGCAGGACGGCAAAATCGAGCTGTCCAAGAACGATATCACCACCAACCTGCCCTACGATCCCCGGGTGGACCTGGCGTTTGACCACCACGAATCCGAAGTGGACCGGCTGAAAGCCCAGGAGACCGGCGGCAAGCTGATCATCGACCCCAACGCCCGCAGCGCCGCGCGCGTGGTGTACGATTATTACGGCGGCAAGGCCACCTTCCCCCATATCAGCGACGAACTCATGGCCGCCGTGGACAAGGGCGACAGCGCCGACTTTACTTTGGAAGAAATTCTGAATCCCAAGGGCTGGGTGCTGCTCCATTACCTGATGGATCCCCGCACGGGCCTGGGCCGCTTCCGCAATTTCCGCATTTCCAACTATGATCTCATGATGGAACTGATCGGCTACTGCATGAATCATACCATCGAAGATATTTTGGAGCTGCCCGACGTGAAGGAGCGCGTGGAGCTGTACTTCCAGCAGGCCGAGCTGTTCAAGGAGCAGTTAAAGCGCCTCGCCAGGTTAGAGGGCAAGGTGGTTATTCTGGATCTGCGCAATGAAGAAATCATTCACGCGGGCAACCGCTTCATGATCTACGCACTCTATCCCGAAGCCCAGATTTCCATTCACGTGGCCTGGGGCTTCCAGAAGCAGAACACCGCCGTCATGATCGGCAAATCCATCGTCAACAAGGCCTCCCAGGCCGATATCGGCGAGCTGTGCCTGAAATACGGCGGCGGCGGCCACCACAACGCCGGCACCTGCCAGCTGGATAACGACAAGGTGGATCAGGAGCTGCCCAACATCGTGGCGGCGCTGAACGCCCAGTAAACCCGTTTTGTGCAGTTTCCCCGGATCGGTTTCGCGGTCCGGGGATTTTTTCAAGAAAACATTCTTTTTTTGCCTCCCGATTCCCTTGACATAATCGTTACGAAAGTGTAAAATATGTATGTACGGCTGAAAAAGGCGCTGTTTTGCGGCGCTGGGAAGCTGTTTTCGGATACAGGGTTGCTTTTCCGTATTCTTTTGCAGGCGTTTGCCGCTTTTCCATAGGGCGCGGATGATGCTGTCGACTTTCTCGCCGCGCCGTTGTGTTTGGGTGTGTGTATGCTTGCGTGCAAAAAAGCACGCGGTATCGGGATTCAGCTTTGCCGTGCGAAACAACGGTCTTGTTTCGTGCGGTTTTTCGGTTGAAAGTCATAACTTCGCAATTGAGCAAACATCTTGAAAAAAATTGAAAGGAAGGAGGACGAACACGCATATGCAACCAATCATATGGATTCTGCTGATCGTGGCGGCGCTGGCGGCGGGCGCTGTGGCCGGATTTTTCTACCGCAAAACCGTAGCGGAAAAGAAGATCGGCCGCACCGAGGAATACGCCAAAAAGCTGCTGGACGACGCCACGCGGAAGGCGGAAGACAATAAGAAAGAAATGATCCTGGCGGCCAAGGAAGAGATCCTGCACTTAAAGAGCGAGCTGGACAAGGAAAGCCGCGCCCGGCGCACGGAAATGCAGCGGGGCGAGCGCCGCATCGAGCAGCGGGAAGAAACCCTGGACAAGCGGGAAGCCCAATTGGATAAGCGCAAGGAAAACCTGGACAAGCGCGAGGAAAGCCTGAACGATAAATACGCCGACGTTCAGAAGCTGGAGGACGAGGCCCGGGAAATCAAGGAAAAGCAAGTGGCGGAGCTGGAGCGCATCGCCACCATGACCCAGGACGAGGCCCGGCAGATGGTGATCGACCGGGTGCAGAAGGAAGCGTTTCACGACGCCGCCGCCACGGTGCGGGATATCGAAAGCCGCGCCAAGGAGGAGGGCGAAAAGAAAGCCCGGAACATTATCGCCCTGGCGATTCAGAAATGCGCCGCCGACCATGTGGCGGAAACCACGGTATCCGTCATCAACCTGCCCAACGACGATATGAAGGGCCGCATCATCGGCCGCGAGGGCCGCAACATCCGCGCCCTGGAAACCGCCACCGGCGTCGATTTGATCATCGACGACACGCCCGAAGCGGTGATCGTGTCCGCGTTCGATCCCGTCCGGCGTGAAATCGCCCGGCTGGCGATTGAAAAGCTCATCATGGACGGCCGCATCCACCCCGCCCGCATCGAGGAGTGCGTGGAAAAGGCCAAGAAGGAAGTGGAAAACCAGATCCGCGAGGCTGGCGAGCAGGCCGTGTTTGAAACCGGCCAGCACGGCATCCATCCCGAACTGGTGAAGCTGCTGGGCCGCATGAAGTACCGCACCAGCTACGGCCAGAACGTGCTGAAGCATTCCATCGAGGTCAGCCACCTGGCGGGCCTCATGGCCGCCGAATTGGGGGCCGACGTGGCCCTGGCAAAGCGCGCGGGCCTGCTGCACGACATCGGCAAGGCGGTCGACCACGAGCAGGAGGGTACCCACGTATCCCTGGGCGGCGAGCTGGCCCGGAAGTACCACGAGAGTCCCGACGTGATTCACGCCATCCTGGCCCACCACAACGACGTGGAGCCCCAGACGGTGGAAGCCGTGCTGGTGCAGGCCGCCGACGCCAT
>JAFSNT010000191.1 GCA_017443295.1 Clostridia bacterium | reverse complement strand
TTCGCCACGGTGGGCGCGGCGGTCTATCTGTTCTCCGTGATCGTGCAGAACCAGAACGAAGCCTATGAAAAGCAGCAGAAGGAAAGCTCCCGCATCGAAACCGAGCTGACCATGGCCTCCAGCATTCAGGCGGATATGCTGCCCAGCATCTATCCCGCCTTCCCGGAGCGCCCTGAATTTGATATTTTCGCCTCCATGGATCCCGCCAAGGAAGTAGGCGGCGATTTCTACGATTTCTTCCTGGTGGACGAGGATCATTTGGGGCTGGTCATGGCGGACGTGTCCGGCAAGGGCGTGCCCGCCGCGCTGTTCATGATGGCTTCCAAGATCATTATCGCCAACAACACCCTGTTGGGCAAATCCCCCGCCAAGGTGCTGATGGACGCCAACAACGCCATCTGCGCCAACAATCGGGAAGGCTTGTTCGTTACGGTGTGGCTCGGCATCATGGATATGTGTACCGGCAAGATCGTGGCCGCCAACGCGGGCCATGAACGCCCCGTTTGGATGCACGCGGGCGGCGATTGCGAGTTGATGGACGATCCCCACGGTTTTGTGGTCGGCGGCATGGAAGGGCTGAAATACAAGGAGTACGAAATTCAGCTGAATCCCGGCGACAAGCTGTTCCTGTATACCGACGGCGTTCCCGAAGCGACGGACGCGAACGAAAAGCTGTTCGGCAGCGAACGGATGCTCAGCGCCCTGAACGAGGTCAGGGACGCAACGCCTGAGGACGTACTCAAGGGCGTGCGCCGGGCAGTGGACGCCTTCGTGAAGGACGCGGAGCAGTTCGACGACCTGACCATGCTGTGCCTGCAGTACAGAGGCGGCGGGAAAACCGCCTGACCGCGACAAAATATAAACAGGGGACGGTGTGTGCTTCCGCACAGACCGTCCCCTGCGTATGCTCGGATCAGTTGCCGTAGAATTCGTGCATCTTCACGCCAATGTCATCCAGATCGTACAGGCCGCTGTAATCCTTATTCCCCTCCGCGTCCTGCTGAACGAGGTAATAATCCGCGCCGGAGCCGCTGTCCGCGTCGGAGCCGTCGGCCTTGAAGATCTTTCTGGGCGAAGACAGCATGAAATAATGGCAGCCTTCCGCGTAGCATCTGGACAATGCGCATGAACCGCCGCCGCTGGTCTCGCCCAGCACCGCGATGCCGTTATCCCGCGCCAGACACGGAAGCAGGTTCCCGCTTGAAAAAGCCAGCGGCGTGCTGAGAACCGCGAAGTTGAGGTCATACGCGAGGTCGCAGTCCTTTTCGTCAAAAACGCCGTCCAAATTCAGGTCGAGGGTGACTTTCTCGCAGATGATATTCCCCGTTGTTGTGAACAGCGTGCGCAGATCGAACACATTGGAATGCGCTTTCCCGTTCATCATGACCGTGAAGATGTAGGCCGCCACGTCCGAGCTTCCGCCCCCGCTGCAGGTCAAATCGACGGCGAAGTTTTTGATCCCGTTTTCCACGGCCCAGTCCAGCGACCATTTGAACAGCTCCACCACCTCGTCGATGAAGGAGTCGAACACAAACACGCCGGTATCTCCGCTGCGAATAAAGCGCGCGTCCTCGCCCCACGATTTTACGAGTTCATATTTTTCATACGCGGGGTCTCTCAGCGGCGTGATCTTTCTCGACAGCGTCTCTCTGTCCTGCATGTTCATCAGCGCGTGCATCATTGCCATCACGTATTCGGGATGCTCGGCATACTTTTTTTCCATCGCTTCATACAGGGGCGATTCCGTGTCCAATAACACCAGGAACATTTCCAGGGTCAGGGACGTATGGCCGCCGTCAAAGAATACCTCGTCCAGATACATCAGCCCGATGAAGAAGTCCATCAAATCATTGGATTTGAGCAGCGCCTTGGCGGTCCGGGTGCCGCCGCTGTATTCGTCCAGCGCTTTGTCAAAGCCTTTTTCCCGAATGCTTTCGGCGATTTGGGCTTTTTCCGGCGCGCCGTAGAAGTGATCCATGCAGAAGCACAGCTCACGGTAGGTGAAATCGCTGGCGGCGGGATCCCTCTCCACGCTCTGATACAGCGGGCTGCGGTCGAAATAGCCGTCGACGCTGGCGCTTTCATAGGTATGGACATAGTAAAGGTTTCCGTCTATATATTCGGCGGAATTATACGTGATGGAAACCAGATCGGAGAGCGTCGGGAGCGGCAGATAGACTCTGCCCCCGTATTCGATCAGATCAATGCCATACGCGCCCAGATCAAGCGTCAGGCCTTTCGTTTCGCCCTCGATGACCGGCTTCGCCGTGATGGCGTAATCGTTGGCGAGGACGGAATCTTGCTTGTCCACATTGCTGAGAATATAAAACTCAAAGCCGTCAAAATACAGGGTGTCCTTCTCGGCATCGGCCACCATGACGCCGTTTTCCGAGGTGATGGAATAAGTGCCGTCGGCATTCTTCGACGTGCTGAAATCCACCGTATAGATGTGATCGAAAAAATCCTCCGCGTCAAGGTACGGGATGGTGGGGAGCTGCCGGGTGAACAGGGCGTCCGTCGTCGCTGCATGGTTCATGCTGTACAGATACGTGGGCAGGCTCCTTACCTGAATATTCCCGTCGGCGGTTTCCGCCAGAACCGGCAGCGCGGAAGAAAACGCCGATATCAGGAGCAATGCCGCTAAGAACACGCTTACCCGTCTCTTCATGTGAAAGCCTCCTTCATTGCACAGGGGGCGTTTCGAGACCCCTGGGTTTTGTGGATCAATTCATCGTTTTCACGATGATCATTTCTACGGCGTCGCCGCTGATGGCCACCTTCACGTCGTCAGCGACCTTTGCCACAACGGATTTTTCCAGTTCGTCCCAGGCTTCCTTTGCTTGCGCGTCATTTTTTTCCAGGCGGGTAGAAAGGACTGCCTGATACTGGGACATGGACCATTCCCAATTCAAATCAGCCGCCGCGGTATACTCATACATTTCGGGCAGCATCAGCGGAGAGGACAGCGCGCGAACGGCCGCGTCCGCCCCGGTATAGAAGAAGCCGCGCAAACGGTCCATCAGACCGCGTTTCGCTTCGTTTTTCCCGGACGTTGAAGCGGCAAGCAGTTCTTTCTTCATATCCGGGTTCACGTTCGCTCTCACTTTCAGGTGCAATTCATAAGTATTGAGATGATCTTCGATCCAGAATCTTCCTTCCGTTTCCCCGGTGATGGATCGCATCATACCCATGGTTTCTTCCGTCAGCAGACGCAGATGCAGCGCGTTCTTCCCGGAAAGCTCCTTGTAAGCGGCTACCTTTTCTGCCAGATTGAGCGCCGAGGCCATTTGAGCGCCTTGGCTGGAAACCGTGATCACATCCGTTTTCATGCCGATTCACCTCATACAATGGTCAGAATATCGGCGAAGCCGGTCACATCAAACACTTCGTTCACGATTTCATTGGCGTTCGTGATTTTCATTCCGCCCTTCCGGCTCATGATTTTATGGGCGGCGAGCAGCACCCGCAGTCCGGCGGAAGAAATGTAGTCCAAGCTGGCTAAGTCCAGCGTCAGGGCGTCCACAGCATCCAGGCTGGCGTTCAGTTCTTTTTCCAGCTCCGGGGCGGTCATGGTGTCCAGGCGGCCCTCCAGGGCGATTTCCAGGGCGGTTCCGTTCAGCTTCTTTGAGATCGTCATTTTCTTTTCCTCCTTTTGATTGCACAGGGATCCGTCCCCCGTGCTTTTACTTGTGATTCTTGATATGCTCGCAAACGTCGAGAATGAACCCGGTGGGGGCAACGAGGTAGGCGTATTTGCTGCTGGCGGTGGTGCTGGGCGCGAAACCTTTCGCTTCCCGGAAGCCATGAGCCATAAAGAAGTCGTAGGCTTCCTCGAAATTGTCCACGTTGATGCGGATGGCCGAATAGGTCTGGGGAATGACGGGCACTTCCACCACGTCCACGTGGAAGCCGCCCTCGTTCTTCATCCGATGGGCCGAAAACTCCACGTCCACGTTTTCCGCCTTGTTGTGGGTCTGCTGAAAGCCCAGGTCTTCAAAGAGCTTGATGGTGGATTCCCCGTCCTTGGTGATGATGGACGGGTTAAAGGTCGTGATTTTCATGTTGTTTTCTCCTTTGCGTGACGTATTTTGACTGTGCCGCACAGCGCCGGGGCCGCGCGGCACAGCAAAAATCCGGTTTAGACCGCCGTTTTGGAAAGCTCCATCAAGCCTTTCAGCTGATTGGAAATGACCTCGTTGAGCTTTTGGGTGATGGCCTTGTTGATCTCCGTGGAGGGATACGGACCCGCATACCCGGTCTTTTCGGAGAACTCCTTGAGGGAGGCCATGACGGCGGCGTTCAACTCCTGGCCGAACTTCCTGATCGCTTCGGCGGCGGGCGCGTCCGCCTTGTGCATGCACTCCGCGTACAGCTCTTTGTTCTCCCGGATCACCTTTATCATTTCCGGGGAAATGTCCAGGGGCTGCTTCATGCTGCCCTCCAGGGCGGCGAAGTTTTTCACGATCATCTCGTCCATCTGCAGGCAGATTTGCTTGCTGAGGGCGGAAAGGGACTTGGCGGTCTGCTCGTCGTCCGTCAGGGTCATGCCCTTGGAGGCGGCAAATTCCTTGATGGAGCCCATGACCAGCTTGTTCAGCTGCTCGCCGACCTGCCGGGTGCCCTCCTTGACCTTGTCGTTCTTCGCGGTCAGAAACGCTTTGAACTCCGCCGCGAACTCCTTGTCACTGGTAAGACGCTTGATGAATTCCTTCATGTATTGTTTCCGCCTCGTATTTTTTCCCCTCTTATGAGACGGGTTTTATCTAAGTGATATTACACAGGGGATGGTTCTCTGTGCTGAAATTCCCGTTCTTTTTTGAACACAGAGAACCGTCCCCTGTGTTTTTGCTTTACTCGTGATCCCGGATGTGCTCGCCCACGTTGATGGCAAAGCCGGTGGGAGATACCATCATGGTGGCGATGGAAGAACCGGTATGGGTGATTCTGTCGCCCTGGGCGTTCTTGAAGCCCTTTTCTTCCAGCATTTTGTAGGCTTCGTCAAAGTCGCGCACGTTCATGCGGATGGCGGTGATGTCCTTGGGAACGGGGGCCTGGGTGATGTCCACGTGGAAGACTTTGCCGTCCTCGCCGGTGTAGCGCATCCGCACACTGGTGATGTCCTCGTCGTTGATGCCGGTCTTGGTGTGGCGGCGTTCAAAGCCCAGGGCCTCGAACAGGGCGATGACGGATTCCGCGTCCTTGGTGATGATGCAGGGGTTGAAAGCGGTGATAGTCATAGTGGTTTCCTCCTTCATTTTTTGAATGATTTATTTGATGTGCTTTACTACCGAGATGCAGAAGCCGGACGGGGCCATCATGAAGACCGATTTGGAGGAACCCAGATCGGTGACCCGGCCCCCGTTGGCGTTCACAAAGCCGTGGGCGGTCAGCAGTTCGATCGTTCCCTCAAAGTCGTCCACATTCATGCGGATGGCGGTCATATCCCTGGGCACTCTGTCCGACTGGGAAACGTCCACATAGAAGCCGTTTCCGTCCTTCATGCGGGTGGTGAGAAAATCGCTGTTGTCATTGGTGCCCTCGCTCCTGTGCCGCTTCTCAAAGCCCAATTCTTCAAAGAGCGCGGTCACCGTGTCAGCTTCCTTGGTGGCAATCAGGGGGTTGAAGCTGGTGATTTTCATTTGCTTTCTTGCTCCTACTATGGTTTATTTCAGCGTTACCGGAACCAGCAGATCGCTGTAATAAGGCTGCGTGGCAATTGTCCCTTCCGGGATGTCGATCTTCTGAAGCTTTTCATAATCAATGCCTGCACTGATGGCCAGCATGATTTCATTTGTTTTTTCGGGAGCGACTTTCTGACGGCTTACATGCTCTTCTTTTGAAAATCTTCCGCCTTTTGATCTCCCGTCCACTCCGTTTGTCCAGAATACAAAATCGACGTTTCCGGAGAAGAGGGCGAAGGTTCGGCCCGCGCTGGCTATCTGCACAAGTTCAAAGTTTTTGTTCAGCCTTCTGCCAAGCTCCGCCAGAATAGCGGTGTTGAAGCCCGCGGCGTTGCCATGCTCGTCCACAAAGTCCATGGGCGGCAAATCGCCCGTCACGGCGACCCGCACGGTTTCCCCGTCCGTCTGGGTAAACGCCACGGGTTGCGGATCGTCAGCCGTTGCATCCGTGATGTAGGCCTTGATCAGGGCGTCCAGCGTCCCATCCTCTTTCATTGCCGTGATCGCCTGGTCAAGCTCATCCCGGAGATCGGTTCTGTCCTCCATCATCAGGAACGAATAGCCGACGCCCAGTCGGTATGCGACCGCCTCTGTTAATGCTTCCGCCCCTTCCAGATCAAAGGAGCCTCTGACGGTCATATTGTCGATGCGGGCGCAAAGATAGTCGGCGGTGCATTGCGGAACTTCCGCGGATTCGATGTTCCCGGCGTTCAGCGCCATGAGCATGGCGTCCAGCGTGTCGTAAAAGACGATCTTCGGCTCAACGGTCGAATCCAGAATACCCTCGCCTGGGGTATTGCTATGGAATGCGCCATGCTCCGTGAGGTACTGGAGCGCGATATTTTTGCCCTTTACCTTTGTGAGGTATTCCTCTTCCGTCATGTTCAGCAGGGTCAGCGTGCCCAGCACCATTTCCGACCCGTCGGCGGGGGTTTCTTCGGCGTTCGTCCCGCAGACGCACAGCGTCAGGGCCAGGATCAGCGCAAGGGTCAGTGCGATCAGTTTTTTCATGGTGGTTTCCTCCTTTTAAAAATTTATTTCTCAGGCGCTTCTCACGCGGGTTCAGCCCCGCGCGGCCGCCGGAAGAACGAAGTCGCTGATCTCGAAGTGTTCGGGATCGTCCACAGTGCAGTGGATGCCGCATGCCGCTAAAATATCCACAAAGCGGTCCGTATACCTTCTGTCCCCGTTCCGCTGCATGATGTTGACGCAGAATTTTTCGCCAACCGAGAAGATTTCAACGGAGACGCCGCCACTCAGGCGCATATCCAGGAACGGCGATAAATCCGCGACGTACTTTTCCAGCCCGCAGAAGGGCACCCGGCCGGTATAGCTGACCTCAAACGTGTTTTGCCCGATGCTGTCCAGCAGGAATTTTTTCATGTAGCCGTGCTTTTCTTCCAGCGTCATCCCCCGGATGGCCCGTTCATTCCGGATATGGGCGTTGACGGCCAGGCGGTCGTTCGCGTCGTCCGTACAGACGATGGTGGTGCCCCGGGCCATGATGTTGAGCAGCTCGATGCTCCTGCCGCGCATCCGGTTCGTGTACACGATGGGATAAACGTTCACGTGGCACATATGGCTGTACGGCTTTCCCAGGGCTTTTCTGTACTGGTGCTGCATGCCGCACACGATGGGGAGGCGGTTGTCCGGGTGCGTTTCGTCGATGGCGCGGTACATGATGGAGGCGATAAACGTGGCGGGGCTTCCGTCCACAGTGGAGGCGTACCGCATCATTTCTTTCTGCCTGATCCTGACGCGGAAGGACGTCCATTGATCCCGGCTTTCGTACCCGGCGGGCTGATCCGCCAGCAGAAAAACCTTTTCCGGCCGCTTGACGGCCCCCAGCGGTTCCTCCGGATACGGCTGATCGGGGAAAGGATCGTCCTCCGCCTCCGCCGGGGGAATTTCGCTTCCGGGCAGGGCGATGCCCGCCGTGTCAAACATATCTTCCGGGTGGACAATGTGCAGATAGCAGTACAGCAGCGTTTTGATGAAAGGGAAGATCCCGTTTCCGTCCGTCAGAAAATGGGTTGTATCCACATACAGCAGATTGCCGTCATAGGCCAGGGCAAACAGGTGGCCCCGGCTTTCCACGCCGCCCAGGGGGATGGCCCTGCCACCCGGCGTAATGGGCAGCGGCGCGTCATTGGAAGCCAGCGCGTACCCCTCCCCTTCTCTCACCAGCCTGACCGAAAAGTAAGGATACCGCGTGATGGCGGAATCCGCCGCCTGCCGGAGCGCTTCGGGCCGGATGGGTTCCGTCAGGACGATCCGGGTTCGTATGGTACTGTGCAGGTCTTTCCCCGCCGCGTAGATCAGGTGATTGACTCGCCGGGTCTTTTGCTCGTTTTCCAAACCATGTCTCCTTATCTGCATCCGTCAATTTATTTCGCTGACATCTTATCTTATTTATTGTAGAAAATATTTTTGCGCAATGCAAGCGGTTCGCGCCAAAAAGCCGTGACAATCTGGAACGCCCCGCTTTTCCCGTTGCTCAAAAGAATGTATCATGTTATAATGAAGCGGAAAAAGCATGCTTGATGGCCGGGCCTCGGAACGAATAGAATGAACTGACGAAAAACAACCGCCGAAAGCCTATTGTACGGAGATGATCGGAATCATGGAGAAACGGTTCCAGGTGACAAAAGCGTCCGAGATCGACGCGGCAATCGCGTTTGTGAAGCAGTGCGGCGCTTCGAGTGCGAATGACGCCGGAGGGAACCTCTGCCCGCTGATCTGTGAAGAGCTGCTGCTGCGTTTGCTGAACCTGGGCTTTCCCGTCATCCATGTATCCGTAAAGGGACGTATGCGCAAGCGCGTGGCAATCAGCGCGGAGGGGGAGCGGGCGGAGCTGTTTCACGTCCAGCCGGAAACGGAAGAGGACAGGATCGGCGCGCAGATCAGCGACAGTATCCTGGAACAATACGCGGATGATTTCACCTGCCAGTACCGTCACGGCGTGAATCTGTATGAGGTTCCTCTCAGAAAAAGGAAGGATTTCGATCTGACCGGTGAAATCTGCGCTTTTTATCAGCACGCCGATCCGGACAAACCCCAAAAACCAACGGCGGCGCTGCGGCACATCGCCCGCAATCATAAGGGTTTTGTTTCGCTTTCGCTGCTGATCCTGCTGCTTCGGCATTTGGCGGCGCTGATGCTGCCCGTGTTCGTGTCCAATATCATCAATTTAGTGACGGAAACCGGCGCGTTCTTTATCTGGCCTGTTCTGGCGAACATCGTATTCTCTGTGATCGCGCTGGCTGTGAACCTGATCTGCTTCTGGCTGGACAGCCGCTGTTACCGGCGGTTCGCCCGGGCCGTGGAGGCGGGCTTCCGCATGGCCCTCGTCCAGAAGCTGCAAACGCTTTCCATGAAGTTTCATCAGGAAACGCGGTCCGGCGCGGTGCTTTCCAAGCTGGTTTCCGACGTGCAGTTCATTGAAATGCTGATCTATGACCGATTGGTGGAAGTGCTGGTGCTGTGCGAGGACGTGGTGTTCATCATCGCCGTGGCGCTGCTGAAATTCCCCCTGATGCTGGCGTTTTATATCGTGATCGTCCCCGCCGTGGTGTTCCTGCTGCGCCGCTTCTCCGGGCCTTTGCAGGACAAACGGGCGGTCATGCGCCAGCGGAACGAGCAGGTGAACGCCGCTTTCAAGGAAATGCTGGAAATGGAGAGCCTGACCCGCGCCCACGGCTTGGGCAGAACGGAATACAGGGGCATTCTCAAACGGGTGCGCGGGGCACAGCGGGCCTCCGTTTCCTATGACCGGCAGACCGTGGGCCTCAACAATGTTACCTTCGGCGGCTTCCAGGGCCTTCGGCTCCTTTCCCTCTGCTTCGCCGCGCTGCTGACGGCGGCGGGGCGCATCGACGTGGGCACCCTGGTGCTGTTCCAATCCATCTTTGAACTCATCATCGGCAACGTGCAGCGCATGTTAGACGCTGTGCCCATGATCACCCAGGGCTACGACAGCCTGAAAAGCGTCAACGAAATCCTGTACGCGGGGGACGTGGAACGGAACGGCACGCGGCGCTTGCCCAGCCCCGCCCGGGGAGAAATCCAGTTCAGCCGCGTTTCCTTCGGCTATGACCCCGGCAAAGAACCCGTTCTGAACGACGTCAGTTTTACAGTCCCGGCAGGCGGAAGCGTCGCCTTTGTGGGCAAGTCCGGCGAGGGGAAAACTACGCTGCTCAACTTGATTTTGGGCCTGTACAGCGTTCAGCAGGGCGAGATCCTGATCGACGGCGTGAACCTGGACGATTTGGAAAAAAGCGCGTACCGCCGCCATATCGCCGTGGTGCCGCAAAACACGGTGCTGTTTTCCGGGTCGCTGTGGGATAATCTGGTCTACGGCCTGGGGTACGTGAGCGCCGACAGCGTGATGGACGCGATACGCCGGGTGGGCCTTGAGGATTTAGTGGAATCCCTGCCGGAGGGGCTGCATACCCAAATGCTCGAAAACGGCGGCAACCTGTCCGGCGGGCAGCGCCAGCGCGTGGCCATCGCCCGGGCGCTGCTACGGAACCCGAAGATCATCCTGCTGGACGAAGCCAC
>JAFSNT010000190.1 GCA_017443295.1 Clostridia bacterium | reverse complement strand
TGGGGCAGGCCGATGGCCAGCAGCACGTGGGAGGGATCCAGGCTGCCGCTGGTGCAGGCGGAGCCGGAGGAAGCGGCGATGCCCGCCAGATCCAGGCGCAGCAGCAGTGCTTCGCCCTCGATGTACTGAATGGACACGTTCACATTGCCGGGCAGGCGTTTCAGGGAATGGCCGTTGAGGCGCGCGTAGGGAATAGCGTCTAAAATACCCCGGATCAGCTTATCCCGCAGGTATGTCAGGCGAACGCCGTTTTCTTCTAAGTTGGCCGCCGCCTTTTCCAGCGCCGCCGCCATGCCCACGACGCCGGGCACGTTTTCCGTGGTGGCCCGGCGCCCCCGCTCCTGCGCCCCGCCGTGAAGGAACTGATCTACCTTGGTGCCCGTGCGGATGTACAGCGCGCCCACGCCCTTGGGGCCGTGGAACTTGTGGCCGGAAAGGCTGAGCATATCCACGTGCCAGGAATCCACGTTCACCGGGATGGCCCCCACGGCCTGCACCGCGTCGCAGTGGAAAATGATCTTATGCTCGTGGGCGATCTTGCCGATTTCTGGAATCGGTTCGATGGTGCCGATCTCGTTGTTGGCGGCCATGATGGTGATCAGGATGGTTTTGTCGGTGATGGCGGCTTCCACATCCCGGGGATTCACCAGGCCGTATTCGTCCACCGGCAGGTAGGTGACCTCAAAGCCCTGCTTTTCCAGCCATTGGCAGGTGTGCAGCACCGCGTGATGCTCGATCTGGCTGGTGATGATGTGGTTGCCCTTCTTGCGGTTGGCGAAGGCCGCGCCCTTGATGGCCCAGTTATCGCTTTCCGAGCCGCCGGAGGTGAAATAAATCTCGGCAGGCTTGGCCCCCAAAATGTCCGCAACAGTGCGGCGGGCGTCCTCCAGCACCTTGCGGGCGTCCCGGCCCGTGCCGTGGATGCTGGATGCGTTGCCGAAATGCTCGCCGAAGCAGGGCAGCATGGCGGCCAGCGCTTCGGGACAGATGGCGGTTGTGGCGGCGTTGTCCATGTAAATGCGATCCATCATTTTGTTTCCTCCGTAACGTTTTCAAGATGACGCAGATTTTGATGCAGGATATCGGAAAGGGTGATGCGGCTGAGCAGCGCGTTGATTTCCCCCGTCAGGTATTCCCATACCCCCCGGGCGGGGCAGTCGCCGCTGTGGGCGCAGGGCGGCTGATCCGAATCGGCCACGCAGTCCGCAAAGCACAGCGGCCCTTCCATGGCTTCCAGGATTTCCTTGGCCGTAATGCTTTCCGGCGCCCGGGAGAGCAAGTACCCACCCTGGGTGCCCCGCACGGTGTTCACAAGGCCCGCCCTTCGCAGCGAACCCAACAGCTGCTCCAAATACGCTTCCGGCAGGTTCAGCTCCCCGAAGGCTTTCAGGCTCTGCGGCCCTTCCCCGTGCCGCCGGGCCAGAAAAATCATGGCGTACAGCCCGTACTTTCCCTTGGTGGACAGCTTCATAAAGGCCCCCTTCCAAAATCCCGACCGTTTTTGTCGGGTTTACAGGGAAAGGATAACACGGCGAAGGCAAAAAGTCAATACGCCTATCAAAATAATCGGTAAAAAACGGAGGGGCTTCTGTATTTTTGTATGCAAACTGCATTTTCTTTGTATATTGATTGCAATATTTCAATTTTTATGCTAATGTTTTGTTTACCGTGAGAACCGGCGGAAGGCCTTGGTTCTTCGTGAAATCTAAGGGAAGGGAGAACCCCCAATGAAGAAAATCGTTTCCTTATTGCTAAGCCTCACGCTGCTGATCGGCATGACCGGCGCCGTGGCGGAAGACGAGGTCACGTATACCACGCTGTACAGCGGCGAAGTGACCACCCTGAACTATCTGATCACCGCCAGCACCAATGAATTCGGGCTGGCCGCCAACCTGATCGACACCCTGGTGGAATATGACAACTACGGCCAGATCCAGCCCTCTCTGGCGGATTCCTGGACTATCAGTAACGACGGCCTGACCTACACCTTCCACATCCGGGAAGGCGCCACCTGGGTGAAGGCCGACGGCACCTATTACGCCGACGTGACGGCGGACGACTTCGTGGCCGCCGCCAAGTACATCTTAGACGCCAGCCACGCGTCCTCCACGGCGGACATCCTCTACGGCCTGATCGCCGGAGCGGAAGACTACTACAACGGCACCGCCGCCCCCGAAGAGGGCAAGGAACCCGCTCCCGTGATGGAATGGGACACCGTGGGCGTCAAAGCCCTGGATAAGAACACCCTGCAATACACCCTGATCGCCCCCACCCCCTACTTCCTGTCCAGCACCACCTATGTGTGCTTCATGCCGGTATGCGAAGCGTTCCTCAATGAAATGGGCGATAACTTCGGTCTGGCCACCGGCAACGACACCCTGCTTTACAACGGCGCTTACGTGCTGTCCGAATTCAAGCCCCAGGAGCGCACCGTGCTTTCCAAGAACGCCGCCAACTGGGACGCCGATAAGGTGTACATCGACAAGATCGACCAGATCTACAACAAGGAAGCCGCCAGCGTAGCGCCCAAGTATTTCCTGGACGGCACCATCGACGGCTTCAGCGTGGACAACGCCCTGGCGGCGGACTGGCTGGCTGATCCCGTGAAGTCCGAATACCTGCATCCCGTGCGGCAGTACGGCCAGTACAGCTACTGGTACGCTTTCGACTACAACCCCGCCTTTGAAGAAGAATACGACATCGAAAACTGGAAGATCGCCGTGGCCAACGAAAACTTCCGCCAGTCCATCTTCCACGGCCTGGATCGCGTGAAGGCCATGACCCATACCGATCCCGACAACGCGGAGGAACTGATCTACAACACCATCACACCTCCCAACTTCACCGTGTATGAGGGCGTGGATTACACCACCCTGGGCGCGCTGAAGGAAATCTCCGCCCTGGGCGCGGACACCTTTGACGAAGCCCTGGCCCTGGAATACAAGGAAAAGGCCGTGGCCGAGCTGACCGACGCCGGCGCCTCCTTCCCCATCAAAATGAAGATGATGTTCAACCCCAACGTGTCCGGCTGGGCCGACGAATGCCAGACCGTTGAGCAGCAGCTGGAAGGCCTGCTGGGCACGGATTACATCGACATCATCATTGTGGTCGGCCCCTCCACCGGCTTCCTGGCCAACCGCCGTCAGGGCAACTTCGCTTTCATGAAGGTGAACTGGGGCGCGGACTACGCCGATCCCGAAACCTACACCGATCCCTTCGACGTGATCGGCGGCAACAGCTACCGCTTCACCGATGAATTCACCGACGTGGATCTGGCCGAATACAAGGAGCTGCTCACCGCCGCCAAGGCGATCACCGACGATATGGGCGCCCGCTATGAAGCCTTCGCCAAGGCGGAAGCTTACCTGATCGAGCATGCCTACATGATTCCCTTCGGCCCCGGCTCCGGCGGCTACACCGCCTCCAAGCTCGATCCCTTCTCCGCCCAGTACGCGCCCTTCGGCATTTCCCAGGAGCGCTACAAGGGCCAGAAGAAGCTGGATAAGCCCCTGAGTACCGACGAATACTACGACGCCTACGACGAATGGCTGGCCGCCCGCGACGCTTTGGCCGCGAAGTAACCGCCGCCCCATAGCAAAAAGCACCAAATCATTCAAACAATGGGTTGCGGCAGGCGTAACAGCCTGCCGCAACCCACATACGTTTGATTGGGAGGGCCCGAACCGGTATGGCAAAGTACATTTTGAAGCGATTGGGCATTTCGCTGCTGACGCTGGTGATCATTCTGTCGGTGGTATTTATTCTGGTGCGCCAGATGCCCATTGAAGGATATTTCGATAATTTTGATAAGCTGGATCAGGCCGTGATCGACGCGCGCCTGCGGCAGATGGGGTTAAAAGACCCCATTTTCGTGCAGCTCAAAAACTTTTTCCTGCGGCTGTTCCAGGGCGACCTGGGCACGTCCGCCCGATATTCGGTGGGGGTGCCCATTACCTCCATCGTCGCCAAAAAAGCGCCCGTTTCCATTCAGATCGGCGTGATTTCCATGGCCCTTTCTCTGGTGCTGGGCATTCCCTTAGGGGCTGCCATGGCCCGGAGCAAAAGCAAATTCTGGGATAAATTCGGCACGGTGTTCATCGTGTTCGTCAGCGCCGTGCCCGCAGCGGTGTATTACATTTATATTCAGTCCTACGGCTCCACCCTGCTGGGGGTGCCCATGCTGTTCAGCCGGGACGACTGGCGGACGTGGATTTTGCCGGTATTCTCCATGTCCCTGGGCAACATCGCCTATTACGCCATGTGGCTGAGGCGCTACATGGTGGATGAAATGAACAAGGATTATGTGCGCCTGGCCCGGGCCAAGGGCGTCAAAAACAGCGATATCACCATGAAGCACGTGTTCCGCAATTCCTTCGTGCCCATGATCCAATATATTCCCACCTCGCTCCTTTATACGGTCAGCGGCTCCATCTACATCGAATCCCTGTATTCCGTGCCGGGCATGGGCGGCCTGCTGGTGGATGTGATCACCCGGCAGGATAACCCCATGGTGCAGGCCCTGGTGATGATCTATTCCAGCATCGGAATCGTCGGCATGATTTTGGGCGATTTGCTGATGGTGGTGATCGACCCGCGCATTTCCCTGACCAGAAAGGAGAGCGCACGATGACGATGAAGCAGCTGCGTCCCAAGGAAGCCCTTTCCGCGCCCCTGGAAACGGCGGTGGAGGAGCAGATTCGGGCCGATGATCTTTCCTTTGCCCCCTATAACCCGGAAGCCGGGGAGCGGGGCGGCTATTCCAATTATTCCTACTGGGGCAGCACGTTCCGGTGCTTCCTCAAAAAGCGGACGGCCGTGGGCTTTATGCTGGTGCTGGTGATCCTGCTTTTGTTCACCTGCATCCAGCCCTTGCTGCCGCAGCAGTTTGAAGCCAACCTGATCATCGACCATCCCATTACCAAGCGCCAGATGAGCAACATTTCCCCCGCCCTGACCAACGTTGTGGTCAATGCCGCGCCGGGAACGGAGCTGATCGTGCATCCCTTCGATAACGAGGAATGGGCGGCGGTGGACAATATTCTCACCTCCATCAAGGCCCGGAAAGACTTTACCGTGCTGGAATACGGCGAGGACTGGTGCCGCATCGAATACAATGGCACGGAGGGCTACGTCCGCAACGACTTTACCACCAAGATCAAGTTCCCCGACGATCCCACCGCCACCCCGTACCAGGCCAAATCCAATTTCGCGCTGAATCTCTTTACCAGTCCCCAGGATTTGAGCCAGAACGGCGAGGCGCTCTTCTGCAAAAAAAGCCAGCTTCGCGTCGAAGGCGATAAGGCCGTGACCCTGGAAGAAACGCCCCTGCGCCTGCTGCCCGATACTCGGCCTTTCCTGTTTGGCACCAACAGCGCCGGACAGGATTTATGGGCCAAGGTGTGGTCGGGCACCCGCACGTCCCTGCTCATCGGCGTCACGGTGGCGGTGCTGCAATCGCTCATCGGCATTCTGATCGGCGTGCTGTGGGGCTATGTGAAATCCCTGGATAAGCTGCTGACGGAAGTCTACAACATCATCGACAATATCCCCACCACCATCGTGCTGATCCTGGTGTCCTACATCATGCGTCCCGGCGTGGAAACGCTGATCTTGGCCATGACGGTCACCGGCTGGGTGGGCATGGCCCGGTTCATCCGCAACCAGATCGTGATCATCCGGGATCGGGATTACAACCTGGCCTCCCGGTGCTTAGGCAACACCACCGGGCGGATCATTACCCGAAACCTGCTGCCCTATCTGGTGTCCGTCATCATGCTGCGGCTGGCCCTGGCGGTGCCGGGGGCCATCGGCAGCGAGGTGTTCATCACCTACATCGGCCTGGGCCTGCCCCTGAGCGTTCCGTCCCTGGGTAACCTGATCAACGAAGGCCGCAGGATGATCGCCACCTCCCAGAATTACCAGTTGGTATTCCCCACCCTGGTGCTGTCGCTGATCACCATTTCCTTCTATATCATCGGCAATTCCTTCGCCGACGCCGCCGACCCCAAAAACCATCTGTAAGGAGGGAAAACCGTGGATCAGGAACCCATTTTATCCGTGAAAAACCTGAACGTGAAGTTTTCCCTCCGGGGCAAGGTGCTTCACGCCATCCGGGACGTGTCCCTGGACTTATACAAGGGCGAAACCCTGGCCATCGTGGGCGAAAGCGGCAGCGGCAAATCGGTGCTGACCAAAACCTTCATGGGCCTCATGGATCAGAACGGCTGGATCGACAGCGGCAGCATCCTGTACAACGGCCAGGATTTAGCGAAGTACAAGACCGAAAAGGAATGGCTCGCCATCCGGGGCAAGGAAATCGCCATGGTGCTGCAGGACCCCATGACCAGCCTGAACCCCCTGAAAACCATCGGCATGCAGATCGAGGAGGCCATCGCCCTGCACCAGCACGTCACCGGCCCGGTCGCCCACAAGCGGGCGGTGGCGCTGCTGTCCGACGTGGGCATCCCCGAACCGGAGCGCCGCAGCAGGCAGTACCCCCATGAGTTTTCCGGCGGCATGCGCCAGCGGGTGGTCATCGCCATCGCCATGGCCTGCAACCCGAAAATCTTGATTTGCGACGAACCCACCACCGCCCTGGACGTGACCATTCAGGCGCAGATTTTGCACCTGATCCGCGATCTGGTGCGCAAATACCACCTGACCACCGTGTACATCACCCACGATTTGGGCGTGGTGGCCAACGTAGCCGACCGGGTGGCCGTCATGTACGCCGGCGACATCGTGGAAATCGGCATGGCCCGGGAAGTGTTCTACGACGCCCGGCACCCCTACACCTGGGCGCTGCTGTCCTCCCTGCCCCAACTGGGCGTGAAGGGCGAAAAGCTGTTTTCCATTCAGGGCACGCCCCCCAGCCTGTATCAGGAAATCAAGGGGGACGCTTTCGCCCCCCGGAACCCCCAGGCGCTGAAAATTGATTTTGAGCGGCGGCCGCCCCTGTTTGAGGTATCCCCCACCCACTTTGCCCGCACCTGGCTGCTGCATCCCGACGCGCCCAAGGTGGAGCCGCCGCCCGTTCTGGCGAGATTGAAGCAGGAGGAACTGGCATGAGCGAAGAAAGAAAAATCCTGCTGTCCGTCAAGGACATGAAGGTGGATTTCGGCTCCCGCCGCAGGCCCTTCCACGCCGTGAAGGGCGTGAGCTTCGATATCTATCGGGGCGAAACCTTCGGTTTGGTGGGCGAAAGCGGCAGCGGCAAAACCACCATCGGCCGCGCCATCATCCGCATTTACGAAACGGCGGGGGGCGAGGTGATCTTCGACGGCCAGAAGATCAACGGAAAAATCAGCAAGGAACTGGATCGGCAGGTGACGCGGAAAATCCAAATGATCTTCCAGGACCCCATGGCTTCCCTCAACGAGCGGGCCAAGGTGGACTACATCGTGTCCGAGGGCCTGTACAATTCCGACCGGAAATACACAAAGGAAGAGCGGGCGGAAAAGGTGCATCAGGCTCTGCTGGACGTGGGCCTGCTGCCCGAATTCGCCAGCCGTTTCCCCCATGAGTTTTCCGGGGGCCAGCGCCAGCGCATCGGCATCGCCCGGGCGCTGATCATGGAGCCGGAGTTCATCGTGGCCGACGAACCCATTTCCGCCCTGGACGTTTCCATCCGCGCCCAGGTGCTGAACCTGCTGGCCGATTTGCAGAAGGAACGGGGCCTCACCTACCTGTTCATTTCCCACGATTTGAGCGTCATGCGCTTCATCTGCGACCGCATCGCCGTCATCCACAAGGGCCTGCTCATGGAATTGGGCGAAACGGAAACGCTGTTCCGCCATCCGCTCCACCCCTATACCAAGGCCCTGCTGTCCGCCGTGCCCATGCCCTCCCCCGACCGCCGCACCGAGGGCCCGCCCCTCATTTACGACGAATCCGTTCACGATTACAGCGCGGACAAGCCCTTCTGGGCGGAAATCGAACCGGGCCACTTCGTCCGCGCCAACCAGAAGGAATGGAACGCGTACCAGGAGGAGCTGAAAAAGGACGGCTGACGCACAGCATCGGCATTTTAAAAACGCATCGCCTGCAGACGATGCGTTTTTAAAGTGGAATCAGTTTCCAGTTACGGTTACTGCCAGGGCACGTAATACCGCTGCACCAGCTCCAGCTGGCCGTCGGCGTCGAAGACGACGAACACGTTGTTTACGTCAAAGCCGGGGCCTTCCCCTGCCGCTTCCTTTTTCAGCATCTCCAGGAATTCCGCGCCGCTGTGCACGGTGGGCATATCCAGCATTTCGCCGGAGGAGGGGTTGATGCCGTCCAGGAACAGCAGCTTGTCGGTCACGGGGAAGGCGGCCTCCGGCAGGGCGGTCCAGGCGATATCGTCCCAAGCGGCGACGGCGAAGGTGCCGTCCGTTTCCTCATAGAGCCACACGGAACCCTCCGAGAACTCATACTCGCCCTCGTTGAGGATCACGTAGCCGTACTGTTCCTTGACCGTCTCCACCTTGATTTCCTGGCCCTGGGTGTAAATGGCGTCGCCGGGCACCAGGCTGAGCACTTCCTCCCGGTCGAAGCGTTCCGGCGTCAGCAGCTCCACCGTCAGCTTGTTTTCATCGGCGGCTGTGATCCGCGCGTAAGCGGCCACGGATTCCAGATGCTCCGGGTTGATTTCGGAGGCGATGGCGGTGACGATTTTGGGTTCGGAGCCGGGGATCAGCGCCTTGGGTTCCCAGCCGTAATCCTGATAAGCCCGCACAGCCAGTTTACCCACGGTCACATAATCCTGAATGAACCGCTGCCGGACGCTCTTTAAGGGGTCTTCGCTCACGTCCGCCGCGGCGAAATACGCTTTTTCCAGTTCCTTGTCGCCCTGGCAGAAGCGCTGAATGTCCTTTGCGTAATCATCGCCGTCTCCGGCTTCCTCAAAGGCCGTCACCGTCCAGCCGTCGCCGGATTTGGTCAGGGTCATGACGCCCGGGGCTTCGCCGCCGGAAACGCATTCCAGCACGGTGCCGCGCAGGACGTAATTCATCACCCAGAAATTGCCGTACACCAGGGCGGTATTTTCATCCTGCGCCACGGTTTTCAGGATCACCGGGGCGGGAATGGACGCCGCGCCCTGGGGCAGCAGGTAGCGGCTGCCCATGGTTTCGGCGGCGTAGGCGGCCACGGCGGCTTCGATGGGATCGCCGCCCGTGTAAGCGTAAGCGGGCAGCACGGCGCCGGTGGCCTGGCCGAAGTTTTCGTCCATCCAGACATAATCTGTGGCGGGTTCCATGCCCTGGGGTTCTTCCTCCGCCGGCAGCAGCGCGCCCGATACCACGCCGTAATCGGCAGGATCGAAGGGCTTCACGGTGCTGGTTCCGTAGTCCGTGGCGGCAAACTCAAACTGCGCTTCCACTTCCCTTACGGTACCGTCCCAGTACTCGGACGCCACTTTGACCGCGCCGCGCGCGGCGGACAGACGGCCCTGGGCGTCCAGAGCAAAATCCACGTCCACGTTTTTCAGCACCCAGCGCACGGTGCCGCCCGTCAGCGCCTCCGTCACGGTGACGTATTGATCGAAGACAAGAGCTTCCTGTTCGGTGATGGAACGATCATAGCCGTTGAACCAACGGGCGGCCAGATAGTCCGCAGCCAGGTTCAGGACGCTCACTGCCTGATCCGGGATCTGACCTTCCGTGAGGGCGATATGGACGGTCTTTGTTCCATCCGCCTCGGTCACAGTCACCGCGCCTTCCGGCAGCAGAGCGTCCACCGAAGCGGCCATCAGGCCGCCCAAATCCGTCAGGGCGTCCAGCCGAACCGTTCGGCGCAGCAGGGTGTTCTGCGGCGTGCCGGTGGCCCAGTTGTATACGCCGGGCTTAAAGGCTTCCATGACGGTGATGGTGCCGTCCGCGGCCGCGATGATGGTCCATCCGGTTTCGTGTTCCGTGCCGTCGCTCCAGGGCGTGAGCAGCTTTAACCCGTAATAGGATTTGTACCCGTCCTGTACGTAGTTGAGTTCCGCCGTCTTGAAGCGTTTCCCGTCCAGGGAGAAAGTCGCCTGACCGGTGACGGTCACGTTATCGGTGTGAAACAAAAAATCGCAGCCGCTGTTCCACAGGGTTTTCAGGGTGCCGTCGGTCAACGCCGCGGCCGTCAGAACGGCGCACAGGCACAGCGCAACCGCCAGAATGAATACCTTTGTACGATGCATAAAATTGCCTCCCGTAGCATGATTTGTATTGGGATTTCCTAACAGTATACGAATGAGCGGCCCGGTTTCATCCCCTAATGAGAAAAAATTCGTAAAACTTTTTTAACAAACGCGGGCGCGGTTATGGCAGGTCAATCAGATTGATGCCCAGGGCCTGATCCCGGACGCGGGAAACCTCCCCGGCGAGGGGACGCACAAACATTTCACAGGTGGCTCCCACCGTCATTTCGATCACGTGCCCGCCGTGCAGCGCGTGGTTCTGGTCCGCCAGGGTGCCGTGGAGGTGCAGATACGCTTCCCCGTTCATCCGGGTCACGTTTCCGGAAAGGCTGGTGATTTCCATGAACCCGTTCAGCTCTTCCCGGTGATACGCCTGTTTTTCCAGGTCATACACGCCCATGACCGCGTGATTGGCCGCGCCGATGGCGTCCACCTGGGCCAGGCGGATGTCCTCTTTCTCGCACAGGGCTTTGAGGCTCTGTATAATATCTTCGTTCAGGTCGATGCGCACCACATAAGCGTCGCCGAATTTTTTGTACTGCATGCTTTTCTCTCCTTTTCCCTTTTTCCTTTATTCATCCCGGGCCACGCGAATGTTGGTGACCGCGCACTGGTCGCCGGTAATGGCCAAGAACACGTCCTTCACGCTGTCGTGAATCTCCGTGACGCTGCTGATTTCAATGCCCAGATTATCGGTGTGCATGATGATCCTGCGCTTATCCCGGCGGATGGTCACGGCGCAGTCCAGGCCCTGCTTGTTCTTTTCCTTCCAGGCGTTCCAGCCCACGAAGCTTTCCAGCTGCTCCACCTTCACCTTATTTTCCACATGCTCGTCGGATTCCCAGCTTTCGCCGTCCAGGCGAAGCAGCATGTATTCCCGGAAGCCTTCGCCGTTCACCTGGCCGTTTGCCGAGGAGAACACGCTGATGAAGGGGCAGTGCCACACCAGGCGGGCGGTGGGCAGGCTTACGGTGTGGAAAGTGAGCGTCATGCCGTTCAGGATGGGAATGCCCGCCGTGGCCGCCGAGCGCCAGCTGTCCACCTGGATATTGGGCACGTCGCCCTGGGGGCAGTCCTTGATGAAGCTGATTTCCTCGGCGATACGGGGAATGAATTCCGGGTCGGCCTCCTTTTCGTCGGTCTCCACGCGGATATTGTGTACCTCGCAATGCTCGCCGGTGATGGCGAGATACACGAAGCGGGACGTATCGGGCAGGGCCAAAATGACTTCATATACCCGTTCTTCGTCCGAAACGCGCAGCAGCACGTGATCCGCATTCCGAACGGCTTCCACCGCGTACCGCTGGCCGCGCTCCGTTTCCCCAAAGTCCGTTCGTCCCAGCCCAGTTTCCCGGTCGGGGGTACGCACTTCGGCCTTTCGCACGTTGCATTCCCGCACCTGTCCGTCCAGCCGGATCCGGGCGTACTCAAAATAGAGCAGATCCTTGTTGCTTTCCTCGCCGGGGTGTACCTTGCCGTCCAGGGAATCGAACACCAGCAGGGTGGGGCTGCTTTGATCCTCGGGAACGCCGTCGTCCGGCTGGCTGCACAGGCTGATCCGGGTGGGCTTCTTCGTTACGGGCACGCCCTCGGTGCAGTCGTGATACATGGATTCGCACCGCAGGCTGGTCACAGGCGTCCGCTTCGCGCCGGACACCATTTCCTGCATCTTGTATTCGCTGTCCAGGTCGATCAGATGAATCATGATTTTGGCGAATTGGGGATCAAACTGAGCCCCGATGCCCTTCACGATTTCCTCCCGGACGATGTGCTGGGGAATGGCACTGCGGTAGCTGCGGTTGGAGGTCATGGCGTCGTAGGCGTCCGCCACGGCGATGATCCGGGCGATTTCGGGGATGGCTTCGCCCTTGAGGCCCTCGGGATAGCCCTTGCCGTTGTACCGCTCGTGGTGATACCGCGCGCCCACGCTGAGCCAGGGGGATTTTTTGATGCTGGACAGTATCTGGCCGCCCATGCCGGGATGCTGCTTGATGAACTCAAACTCTTCGTCCGTCAGCCTGCCCTTTTTGGAGAGGATCTCGATGGGCACGCCGATCTTGCCCACGTCGTGCAGCAGAGCGGCGAAGTAAATCTTTTCGCACTCCTCCTCGGTTTTGCCCGCCTCCTGGGCGATTTTCAGCGAATATTCCGCCACGCGGCGGGAATGGCCGTTGGTGTACCTGTCTTTGGCGTCGATGGCGCTGGCCAGGGCTTCGGCGGTCTGTTCAAACTGTTCCCGGGATTCCTGCTGCTTTTTCTCAAAAGCGCGGGTTTTTTTGCCCACATAAAAGCGCACGCCCGCCGCGATCAGGTTCAGCAAAACCAACCCCGCCACGACATAAAACCAGGTTTCCTCGTAGAACGCCTTTTCCTTGACGATCGTGACGGAAACCTCCTTGTTGCCCCTGCCCAGGGAATCCTTGAGCTGCATCACAAAATGATAGGTGCCGCCGCTTAAATTGGTGTAGTCCGAAGGCAGCATTTCCCCGCGGCTGACGGTGGTGAACTGGCGGTCAAAGCCCTCCAGCTGGTAGCTCACCTGCGGATCGCTCAGGGAAAAGTTGTATACACTGCCCAGCACCGTCAGCTTCTGGGTATTGGCAGGAATGGTAAAAACGCCGGATTTGTTGGGATAAATGATCTTCCCGTCCGCTTCCACGTAAGGGACGACGGCCTTCAGATCGTTCACGTCCTCAAAGGGTTTATCCACGTTGACCTTGCAAACGCCCGTGCTTCCGGCGATGTATAAATCTCCGTCGGCGGTCAGCTCGCTGTAGGAATTGGCGGTGGCGATGCAGGGCAGGCCGCTGGCGACGCCGTAAAACACGGGACTGATTTCGCCGTTGGCGATCAGCTCGTCGGCGGGCGCCACGTAAATGCCGTTGCTGCTGAGAATCCACATATCCCCGTTGCTGGCTTCATACAGGTCGAAGTTATTGGGATAGGGGAACTTCTTCACCGCCGTTACTTTGTAATCCGGGGTCATATAGGCGATGGCGCTGCTGGAAACGATCCAGATCACGTCCCGCTTTGCGTCGCGCTTTAAGCGCATCACAGTATCCGACGGCAGCCCGTCCTCCACGTCGACGCAGCGCAGGCCGGTTTCATTGATGACGTAAATGCCGCCGCCGTTGCTGCCCAGCACGATATCGCCGTTCCAGCCCTCCGCCACGGTGAGGCTTTCGGTGTTCACGACGCCGTCCTGCTTGCCGTAGGAGGCGATCACGCGGTCGCCGTCGATCACGTTCACGCCGCCGGTGAGCGCCACCAGGATCGTCCCGTCCTCCCGTTCACTGACCGCGCGGAGGTTGGCCGACAGCAAGCCGTCCTCGGTGGTAAAGGCGGTCACTTCTCCGTGGTCGTAGCGCAGCAGGCCGCTGGCCCGCCAGGTGGAAATCCACACCCGTTCCCGGCTGTCCCGGATGATGGAACGGATGCGGACGCCGCTGAGCAGCTTGATCAAATCGTCCGCTTCCAGGTCTTTCCCGGAGGCGGTCACGGCCTTCGTCAGGGGTACGCTCATAACCAGACCATTTTCATCCAGCGCCATGAGGCCCGTATCGGTGCCGATCAAGAGCAGATCGCCGCACATGCACGTGGAATTGACCACCGTGGCGGGCAGGCCGAAGCGCCCGAACAGATCGGAAAACTGGTTGGGCACCACCTTCATCACGCCCTGGCGGGTGGAGGCGAACCAGAGGTTGCCCAGATAGTCCGTCATCACCCGCACCACGTTGTTGTTCATGGGCAGGTTTTCCAGCAGGGTAAAGCGGCCGTCCTCCAGCACGCCGATGCCGTTTCCGGCGCAGATCCAGATTTTACCGTCGATATATTCCATCTGCCGCAGATAGGTCAGCGGCGCGATATCGAGCTTTTCAAGCACGGTAAAGCCGCCGTTCAAATCCACGTAATACAGCCCCAAGTCCGCCGCTTCGTGATACAGCTTCCCCGGATTCTTCGGGTCGGGCAGAATAGCACCCACCCCGCCCAGGGGGCTGTCGGTGGGGGTGATGAAGCTGAGCAGCTCGCCGTCCCGGATGGTGAGCAAATCACCCGAATCCGTCGTGCCGTAGATGATCCCGTCGTTGCCGATGCGGAGGTCGCGCATATCCACTTCGGCAAGGGCGCTGTCCTCCATCATGCTGAAATTGCCATCGGCGTCGATGCGGGCGATCCCGCGTGAGGTGGCGATATAAATCGTCCCGCTCTGATCCTCCGTAATGGCGCGGGTGTGGGCGGACGCCATGCCGTCCAGCTTGCCCCATCTGCGCAGCTCGCCCTGCTCCAGCATGGCCACTCCGTTGTCGTTGGTGCCGATCCACAGCCGGTTCCTGCTGTCCACATACAAACATTTGATGCTGGTGAGGCCGCCGGTGGAATCCATGCGCTCAAAGGTGTTGCCGTCGTAGCGGATCAGCCCGGCGTAGCTGCCGATCCAGAGGAAGCCCTCGTCGGTTTCCGCGATGGCGTTGGCTTCCGAGGTGGGCAGGCCGTTGCCGTTATCGTACAGCACGGCGGAAAAGCCTTCGCTGCGCCCGGTGGGATCCACCGAAAGCGGCCGGTTGACGATGCCGCAGGCGTTGCGGCTGACCACGTCGCTTTCAGCATAGCATACACCCAGCCCGAAGGCCATGAGCAGCAGCGCAAGAACAATAATCACACATAATCTGGCGGAATGATCAATACGCTTGGACATTCGCAAACTCCTCCATATCAATGCGTACACCGCGGCGGCCCTTTCGCGGGGGCCGGTTCGGTCATCGCGAGCACACATACATTATAGCCGAATATCCCGAAATATCAAGGCCCATTCAATATGAAAGAAAAGCGTCAGTCCCGTTTCGGAGCTAACGCCATGGTAAAATATTGCTTCTTTGGATGATCCCGGAAGCAGCGCAACCTTCATACGTCGAAGCGGATTTCGCCGTCCCGCAGCAGGTGCAGCATGATATCGGCAATTTTCGGGTCGAACTGAAGGCCCTTATTCGTTTCGATTTCTTTGAGGATGTAATCCTCGGAAAACTTTTCCTTATACACCCGGCACGTATTCATGGTGTCGAAGGAATCGGCCACGCAGATCATGCGGGCGATGAGGGGGATCTTTTCTCCGGCCAGGCCTTCCGGATAGCCCTTGCCGTCGTAGCGCTCGTGATGATAGCGGGCGCCTTCCTCCACGTTTTCCAGGCTCTTGAAGTGGTGCAGGATTTCTCCGCCCCGCACCGTATGGGACTTGATGACGGCATATTCCTCCTCGGTCAGCCCGCCGGGCTTGCCCAGAATGCTGTCCGGCACGCCGATCTTTCCGCAGTCGTGCAGGAGGGCGGTGTAATAAATGCGATCCAATTTCTCCCCCTCATAGCCCATTTCCTGGGCGATGCGGCGGGTATACTGGGCCACGCGCTTGGAATGGCCGTTGGTATAGGGGTCCTTGGCGTCGATGAAGCCGATGAAGGTTTCAATGGATTCGTTGATGATCTCGTTGTCCCGCTCGTGCCGCTCGTTATATTTTCTGATCTGCGCGGAAGTGATGGAAAAAATGATCAGCGCGATCAGCCACAGGCCCAGCCCGGCCAGGGAGATCCAGAACAAAGGCTCGCCCGTCAGCAGCCGGCGGAAGGTGTATTCAAGTTCCAGGGCCGAATCGTCGATGTTTTCCCCGATGGCCACATACACTATGAAGCCCGGCGTGGTGCCTTCGTTGGGCTTGATGGGCATTTCCATGGCGTTCATGCTGGCGCTGGGGGTATAGATGAAATAATCCCCGGCCTGCATGGCAATCAGCGTTTCGCCGTCCACCACCACGGTGCGCAGCGCATGGTCGCCCGGAACGAATTCCCGAAGATCGGGAACCGTGGAAACGATTTCGCCGTCCGCGATTTTCTGGTGAACTTCCAAGGAACCGTTCCAGGCCGACATCAGGAACACTTCCCGGTTGAACCGGAGGGTAAAGGAAAAGTCCTTGATTTCATCCGATGTGTTGTTGGAAAAAGTAAAATCGTAGGTATAGGCCTGAATGTTGAAATCGGTCAGGCCGATATTTTCGGGATCGTAAATCTTTGCCCACGTGCTGCTCCGGGCCACGGCCTTTACGGAGAGCGCTTCGGTCTTCTGATCCTCCGCCGTAAAAAGCGCTTCTCCCGCAAAGGACGCGCGGTGCCTCGTGCTGTTGTACGCGTTGGTTTTGATCACGCTGGCGGCGAACACGCCGACGATGATCACGAGACTGACGGCAAACAATAGCGCTGTTTTTTTCGGGGCTTGATACTTCATCCTGCGCGCTCCTTTATGTAAACCTCCCTTTTCCGGGGGAACGGCGGCCCGTTCAATCAAAACAGCGCCACCGCTTTTATTGTAGCAAATGGCGCGTGGATTTGCAAGAAAAAGTCTGCTTTTACCGTTTATCTTCGTCGATCACGTGTTACTATTCACCTAACAAAAATCCAACGGAAGCTGGAATACGCAGAGGGGGATTGTCAAGGGGAACGCCCCTTGACTGTAATCCGCACCGGCGGCGTGTACGCCGGGAGGACGAAAAATTTCTGAAAGGAGCGAAGACGACTGGAAGAAATTTTTCTACCTTGCGGTTTTTCCGCCCGGAAATCTCGAAGAGATTTTAGGAAAAACCGTGCGGGGGGACGAACCGCCGATGACCGCCTGCGGCGGGAATCTCATCGGTGGTGAGATCAGCCGAAAGGAAGCAATCTCCCCATGAAGGGGAGTTGCGACCTTTGAGGCTGCGGATACGCGGGGGGTATGCAATACCCACCCGCGCGTTACCATGAACCCGCAGGGTGAATGGTAACGATCACGTTCATCACGCCTCCGACGCCGCGCGCAGGAACGCCGCGCTGATCCCGGAATAAATCAGATAGGTGATCAGGGTGCCGAAGCACACGTCGGTGAGGAAATGGTTGGTCATGTGGATGCGGTTATAACCGTAAACTGCTACAAACACGCAGGCAACGGCAAAAGCAACGGCGTTCTTTTTTGCGCTCCGGTTCTTCACCGCGTCCGAGAGCATGGGCAGGGAGAACATCATGGCGGCGATGGTCATGTTGCCGCTGGGCCAGGATTTGAAATTATCGTTGCTGCCCGCCAGATTGGGCACCATCTGCCACCACTGCCGGAACTGGGAAATCGGGTCTTCCAGGGTGATCAGGTATTTGTAGCGGGGACGGGAACCCACCTGCTTGAGCCACAGGTTCACGTTGTCCGCCACGACGCCCGCCACCAGGATGGCCGCGCCAATGGCGATCAGCTTGGCCGCGTCTCTATCATCCAGAAGCTTTGCCGTCACAAAAGGCACCCAGGCGTACAGCACCGCCCAGAACAGCCAGCTGATCACGGACAGCAAAGGATCGGATTCTCCCGCCACATAGCCGAACAGGGCACGGACGGACTTGCCGTTGTAGCTGTTGGAATAATACACCGCCAGGAACCAGCCCACCAGCAGCAGCGTCCAGGCAAGCATACGGTATTGCTTTCCCTGTTTCTTCAATCCAACAAACAGGCACGCGCCCGCCGCCGGATAGAGGCAATAGGAAAAATAGGAGCCGTAGGTAGCAAAGAACGCGCCCAGGTCGGTTTTGTTCGCCAGCGCCACATTGATGTTGAAATCCCAGATGGAGCCGAGCGCGATGCCCAGTACGCAAACGGCGACCACAGCCCAGAAAAATTTGAGGGGCATGGCCAAAATTGTTTTTTTGTTCATTTTCTGTCACCTCTGCTGTAAATTGTAAATCCCCAAAGCATCCGCACAGTCCGCGTGGACGCCTTGGGGAATGATTTCGCCTCAACTTACAGTTTTTCCTGCTTCTTTACGTTGTTGGCGCACCAGGTCATCAGAGCGGGCGGAACGCACTCGATCAGAGAGTAGATGGAGAAGTTGCCGCCGAAGACGCCCACGAACAGGTTGACTACGGAAATGATCAGGGAAACGACGGCCAAAGTGAACACGGGGCCGATCTTGCTGGGATCGTTGGCGGCGCGGACGCCCAGGATACCGACGACCAGCGAGAACAGGCCGATGACGATCATGACGATCAGGAAAACGTTGGCAGCCATGGGAGCCGAGCTGTCTCCGCCCGCCTGTTCAATGAGGGCTTCGTTGCCCACAAGGCCCTTGCCAAGGAAACCGAGAATACCGATCAGCACGTAAAACGCGCCGCCGATGATGTTCAGGATGCTGACGATTTTGATGTACTTCTGAGAACCACTCATTGTTTTTTCCTCCTGTTTCTCTTATGATTTATTCCGCCGCGCCGCCGCCCATCTGGGCCATCAGCGCGTTAATGGCGTCGTTCAGCAATTCTTTCAATTCCGCACCGGTAACCATTTTGCCGTTGTATTCGATGCGTTCCACTTCGGGATGCGCTTCCATGAGGGTGTACAGCTCCGCCTGTTCGCTCAGGGTTCCGAACGCGGTGGCGGCGGCCAGATCATCCGTGGTAAAGCCCACTTCTTCACACAGCGCGGCGACGGAGGCGGCATAGCCTTCCCCGTCCTCGGCGGCGACATGGCTCACCGCTTCCCACAGGCCGTCCGCGTTCTTGGCATTTCATTTTGATTATGAATTGAACGTTCGTTCCTTTTCGCTTCCCGCGCTGACCGTGCAGCCCATTGTGGAAAACGCGGTGAAGCACGGGGCGCTCACCCATCGGGACGGTTCGGGCCGCGTCTGCCTGACCACGGAGAAAATCGGTCAATTCATTCGTATTACGGTAACGGACAACGGAACAGAAAACGCGGGCCTCACGGATGTACAGCGGAAGAATCGGGGCGTCGGCATTGAAAACACCAGAAAACGCCTGATGACGCTGTGCGGCGGGAGCCTGCAAATCAATGCTTACGACGGGGGAACCCGGGCGATGATCCTGATTCCGGCCCAGGAGGAGAAATAAATGTACACGCTGACGGTTGACGACCGGGAGCTGGTCGTGACGATGATGCTGAATATCCTGAAAGCCCTTGACCCGGACGGCGTCCATTTGGGCGCGGCCAATCCGGAGGACGCGCTGCGCATCGCGCAGGATTCCCCCATCGCCGTGGCTTTTCTGGATGTGGAAATGCCCGGCGATGTCAACGGACTCAAATTGGGAAAGCTCTTGCGGGCGCGGTATCCGAAACTGAATATCGTCATCATTACCGGGCACAGTGAATACGCGCTGAATGCTTTTGAACTGGACGCCAGCGGCTATCTGCTCAAACCCCTGACCCAAGCGGCGGTGGCGCATCAATTATCCGTCCTGCGGTTCCACCGGGACAGTTTAAAAAGCCAAAGCATCCGCGTTCGGTGCTTCGGCACATTTGAAGTGTTTTCCAATGGGACGCCCCTGGATTTTTCCTATTCCAAAAGCAAAGAATTGCTCGCCTGTCTGGTGGATCGCAACGGCGTCCTATGCTCCAACGACACGCTAATCGGCTGCCTCTGGCCCGATGAGCCGGTGAATCAGCAGACGAAAAGCCGGCTGCGGAAATATGTGAAAGACCTGAAGGATACCTTTGCCGCCGTCGGCGCGGCGGACGTGATCCGCCAGCAGGAGCGCGTGGGCGTCGGGCTGGACGTATCCAGAATCGACTGCGATTATTACCGCTATCTCCAGGGCGACCCCATCGCCGTTCACCAGTTTAACGGCAGATACATGACCCAATACGAATTTGCGGAAGAAACAAGGGCAGAATTGAACAGTATGCGTTCCAAATCACAGGGACAGTAAAATCATTCTTCAACGCAAGCGGCCGCTATTCTTTCGCTTTCAGTAACCCTTTTCGGTCATACATTCTTGCGTCTGCTCTTTCAAACACTTGGCGGAAGCTACTATCTTCCCCACGCCGGAATGTGGCAAGGCCGCTGGCAACAACCGTTGATCCATTGCGCAGGTTTATCTCCGCCTGCGTTTCAAAGTCTGCCAGAAGTGATATTCTGTTCTGATAATCTTGGCCCTCCAGTAAGGCGACAAATTCATCCCCGCCGATTCGGAAAACCGGACTATGCATGAACCTTGCGCAGATCAGGCGGCAGGCATCCTGAAGAAGACGGTCTCCCGCTTCATGGCCATGGGTATCATTCGTGCGTTTCAGGCCGTTTACATCGAACACAACCACGCCGAACTCCCGCAACTCACTGCTTGCGATACGTTCGTTTATCTGCTGCTCCGCCTCAACATATGCGTTATAGCTCTTTACGCCGGTGAGAGAATCCCTGTATGCAAGCTGCCTTGCCGAACCAAGCTCCTTCTTTTGTTTTTCTTCCCTCAGAACCATTTCTTCCAATTCAAGCCGACGATCCTCTTTCATATCCTCCAGAACAAAGGTATGAAGGATGCAGGTTCCCAGCAGCCACCCAATGGCATACAGCGGGAGGAGCGGGTAAGTCACCTGAACGACCACCAGAATTGCCATTGCGAAACCAAATAATCCTATGGCCCGATGACGGCGTTTCGCGCTCTGATTCTTGCCTTTCGATATAAACAGCACATAACAGGCAGAAGACATAAACAGGATGACTTGTATGATCAGAATGGCGTATCTCAGATCAGCCGCATGATAAACTCCTTCTTCATCAAACCAGAACATGACAGGCATAAAGAAGTTCAATATCAACACACCGGACATAGAGGCAAGAAAAAGCAAGCCAATATAATACAGCGCTTTGATGATCCAAGACCTCTCCTGCAGATAGTTTACCACATAACGAGTCCACAAAAAGAGCGTGGCAGCCATCGCGGCAAAGTAAAGCACGGTATCGGCAAACACCGCGGTCGTCATATGCGCGTCATAGAGGATGCCCCAAAAAGCGTCAGAAATATAAAATATTGCCACGCTCAGCATAAGCAGGCGATAGGCTCTCCCGGCAGGCGTTGTGTTCCTGTAATGCCGGTTTCTTATGGCGTCGTTGTTTATGATGCAATGAACAAGCAGCGCCAATATTGCTGTGCTTGAATAAGTCATGAGGCCTTTTTCATCTCCTTGTACTGCTCGGTCCAAACCTGTCAACACAAATCCACAGCGTACATTTGGGTCTCGAAAACGAATAATATGTTCTTTGCAGCTCTGTTGGTTCGAGGGATCATTTCACATTCTTGAGCGGCACCCGAATCGCAACTCTGGTCCCGCCCGTTTCACGCGATGTGATCTCCAGGGTGCCGCCGCACATCATTTCCAGGCGGTCCCGGATATTATTAAGCGCAATATGCGGCTCGTGATCATCGACTGGCGCAAAGCCGGGGCCGGTATCCTCTACGATGATCTCGATGCCGGCTTTTGTCTCCCGGGTCAATATGGAGAGATAAAGCGGCTCCAGGTCGGGGCTGACGCCATGCACGATGGCGTTTTCCACGATAGGCTGCAGGGTCAGCGGGGGAACACGGAACGATGTCCAGGGCGTATCCAATTCTATATACAGCTTGTCCTCGTGCCGCACCTTTTCCACCGCGAGATATGCCCGCGTGTGTTCCAGCTCCTCCGCGAAGGGGATCGTGTCCTCCTTGGCGATGGCGGTAAAGTTGTCCCGAAGATACGTGGTAAAATCCAGGGTGACCTGCCGCGCCTTTTCGGCGTCCAGCGCGATCAGGTAGTAGATGCTCATCATGGTGTTGCAGATAAAATGCGGGCGCATCTGGAGCACATTGATGCTGGCGCGCTGCCTGGCGTTTTCCTCAGCCTGCCGGATCGAATGCTCCACCTGATCGTACAGGAAAAAGACGAACATGAAGAGCACAGCCAACGCCGTGCCGAATACGATCAGCAGCAGGCCGAAGAAAAACATCTGTATCAGCATGCAGACCAGCGGCACCACAAAGTAAATGAGAAAAGCGACCCGCTGCCGGTGTGTAAGCGCGGCACGGAAGCGCCACAGGCCAATCAGATTCACTACCATCAGCAGAGCGGGCGGGATCAGGAGCAGCGGATACCACGCTCCCCGGTGATAGACGTTGTCCGGAGTGAAATAGTATATCCAGGTGGTAAACTGCGTGATGACCAGCAGCGCAAAGTACACCGCCCACAGGCTGGCAACCGCCGCGAACAGCGGACTGCGCCGCCAGTCCTCCCCGGCGCAGCGAAGCAGATATACGGTAATGGCCGGAATCAGAAGGGACGAGAACAGAGAATTTGAAAACAGTGAGATCTGTGATATGACCGCCGTATCGGCAAGCTCGTTGATCACAGCCGAAGACGTATATCCCACCAGCAGAAGGAAAAAGGCCAGAAAGAAGACGCTGCCCTCCCGAACCGTCCTGCGAAGAATAATCATCAAAAGCAAGCCTATCACAGAGATGATCAGCGCGCTGATCACGATGGCAAAATTGACAAGGTTTATCCCACTCATCATCATACGCCGCCCCTTCTCATCGGATATCGCAGCTCTGCCAGAATTCTCCGCACCGTATCCACAGTGATGGGCTTGAGCAGATAGCCGCAGGCGCCGGTAGCCCAGGCGTCAAAGGAATATTCCCGGTACGCCGTAAGATAGACGACGTTGGACGGGGATTGACTGCCAAAAGCTCCCGGCAGACGTTCAGACCGCTGACCCGCCCCATCTTGATATCCAGGAACGCCAGCGAAACGGGATGAACCTTCGCGTAAGCCACGGCTTCGGCCGGTATCCTAAAAGCGGCGATTTCCGCGTCAGGAATGGCTTTCTCCAGGATGGGGACGCTGCCCCGCAAAATGATGTTCTCGTCGTCCACTATCATGACGACAGGCCGGGCGGCAGACTTCTCCGAAGCGTGCAGGAGCTCGGCGACATTCACGCCTAAACAGTCGGAGAGCAGGGAGATCATGACCGCGTCGGGTACGCGGTCGCCCGTCTCCCATTTCGTAACGGTGGATCGATCGACGTGCAGCGTATCGGCAAGCCGCTGCTGTGAATAGCCCTTCTCGATCCTCAATCGCCGCAGTGCTTCTGAAAAAGGAATCATCATGAACCAATACTCCCAATTATATTATATAAACATAATACCCACTGTCAGGCAAAATCGCAAGTACTATGGTCAAATTTCTATGTGGCATTCTGCCACGTCCCCTTGATGTGTTTGTCAGGTTTTCACTATAATATAAAAGAAGCAGTATGTCCCAAGCGGTTTCCATAAGCCCGAGACTGCTGCCATTCCTTGTACAGAGTAAGCGGAGAAAGCAATCTTGTACGAGAGGGGGGATGATTGTGGCAGACTGGATGATCATTGTCGATGACAATGCGGCAGATTTGCAAATTGCCAAAAGCGCGCTTAAAAACACCGGCATAAAAACCACAGCGCTGAAAACAGGTCGGGAATTGCTTGATTATCTCCAGCAAAGCGCCTCTGTGCCTGATCTTCTGTTGATCAATATTTTCATGCGGGAAATGGATGGCTTTGAAACCCTGAAGGCCGTGCGCAATCTGAAAGACAGCAGAGCCAATATCCCCGTCATTTTCCTGTCGACCGATGAAGCGCAAGCGTCAGAGACCGACGGATTGCGGCTGGGGGCGATCGACTATATCCACAAGCCCATCAATCCCGACATCTTGACGCGCAGGGTTCAAAACGCCCTCCAGACGCAGAAAAAACTGGTGCAGCTTGAAAGAAACGCCATGATCGACCGGATGACAGGCTTTCTGAACAAGGATACCGTCGAAGACCGCATGGAAGCAATTTGTCAGGTGGAGACCGGATTCCTGTGCGTTTTGGATCTTGATTCCTTCAAGCTCTTCAACGATCTATACGGACACGACATTGGAGATCGGGTCATCGTCATGTTCTCCGACCTGTTGAAAAAGAATATGCGCAGCGAGGACATATGTGGCCGAATCGGCGGAGACGAATTCCTGCTGTTCGCGAAAAATATGCGAACAGAGAACGAACTGCGGCATTATACCGAGCGAATCAATCGGGATTATCGCAAAATGATGCATCAGCATTTTGAGGGCAGCCTGAAATTCCCCATCGGCGTCTCCATCGGCGCCGCCGCGGTACCCCTTCATGGGCGGTCATACCGGGAGCTGTTTCATTTGGCGGATCAGGCGCTGGGCATCGTGAAACAGACCGGAAAAGGCGGATGCGCCCTGAGCGGAAGCCCGCAGGTTGATACGCTTGTTCCTTCCGATCAGCTGAATCTTGATTCCGTCACCAAGATTCTCGAAGAGAGAAACACATCCCCAAACGCCATGTGGACGGGCAAAGAAGCCTTCATCAGCATCTACCGGTATATGATGCGGTATTTGGAGCGATACCATGGCGCTGCCTATCAGGTTTTGTTCACCGTTACGCCTCGTGAGCGTATGATCGACAGCGAACAGCACATCAAGATCACGGCGGAATTCAGGCGGCTGATACAAAAATCGCTGAGGAACAGCGATGTCATGGTCGAGGTCAGCAACACCCAAATCTTCCTTTTGCTGCCGGAAACACACGAAATGGGAGTCAGAGTCGTCATTGACCGTCTGATCAACAATTGGAACCTCTCGTCCTACCATGACAGGGCGACGATCACCTGGGAAGCGGGGCCGGTTCATTTGGCAGATCACGAATCATCCGAGTCTCGGCATGATACGCAAACGCACGATTCATCATCTTCCTCAGGCCAGTGGTTCCGAAAAGACAATTGAAAGAAGGATCGTATCTTGCATTCGTTAAGAATAAAAATTACAGCGATGGCCATCGGCGCGATCATTATCACCATGATCATTGCCACCGCTTTCGGCATGGTTGCGATTCAGCGTTTGGGAATGAGTGACGCGGAGCAGATGCTGCTGCTGCTGTGTGAAGCCGGTGAAAGAAACCTGGATGATTTATTCGAGAATTTAGAGCAGAATGTGAAAATCGTCTCTTCCTATGTGGAATCCGATCTGGACGGGGTCAGCGATGAAGCGCTTCAGGCGCACATCGACCGCGTCAGCGACGTTTTCAAAAGAATCCTGGTAAAGACAAACGGCATTGTGACTTACTATTATCGTATCGACCCTGCCGTTTCATCTTCCGCCAAAGGCTTTTGGTTCGTCAATCTCGACGGGGAAGGCTTTGCGCCGCATGAGGTGACGGATATTACCCAATACGATACGGAGGATACCTCGCAGCTCGTCTGGTTCACGGTACCCAAGGCGACCGGAGAACCCGTATGGCTCAAGCCGTATATCACGGATAATTTAGATGTGCGCGTGATTTCTTATAATGTTCCGGTTTATTTCGGCGAACAGTTCGTGGGCGTGATCGGGATCGAGCTGGATTATTCCGCCATGGCGGCTCAGGTCAACAACATCACCTTGTATGAAAACGGGTACGCCTTCATAACGGACGCGGATGGCGTAATCGTCTATCATCCGCATATGAGTATCCAGGAACTGGAAACCAAGGAAAAAGCTCCGTACGGAATCGTCAGTTC
This sequence comes from Clostridia bacterium, assembly GCA_017443295.1. GTDB lineage: Bacteria > Bacillota > Clostridia > Christensenellales > Aristaeellaceae > RUG563. Next base: position 9,207 of record JAFSNT010000190.1, on the reverse strand, counting down.
AGATTCCATCGTCCGATACAATTATAAGGGCACGGAGAAGCTGGCTTTCCGGCTGCCGCTGATCAATGGAGACCTGTTGACGGTTTCTGCTCCGCTGTCGGAAGTCAACGCCAGCTGGCACAAGTGGATCGCGGTCATCATCATTACGTTCCTTGCTCTGCTGTTTGTGTTCATCGTTTTCATCATGAAGTATTCCGAACGGATCACAAAGCCCCTCCAAAAGCTCACGGAGGCGGCGGAGCAGATTGACGAAGGCAACTACGACTGCACGCTTGACTATGATGGAAAGGACGAGATCGGCGCCCTTACAAACACCTTTCGCCGCGTGACGGAGAACCTGAAAAAATACATTTCGCGCCTCAACGATCTCGCCTATGCCGACGCGCTGACCTCCCTGCGCAACAGGGGCGCGTTCGATATTATGGTCAGAGATATGCAGACGCAGATCGACCAGCCTGAAGGTCCGCTGGCATTCGCTGTGTGCATGTTTGACTGCAATAGCCTCAAGCAGATCAATGACGAGTATGGGCATGACAAGGGAGATATTTATCTGAAAGAGACCGCCCGGATCATATGCGACGTATTTGAACATAGCCCCGTATTCCGCATCGGCGGGGATGAATTTGTCGCTGTGCTTCAGAACCGTGACTATGAAAACCGTGAGGCGCTTCTGCGTCTTTTCGATGAAAAGTGTTCCGAAAAGCGCGAAACGGAAATGGACCCATGGAAAAAGGTGGACGTTTCCCGCGGCTTGGCAGACTACGAGCCGCAGGAGGACAAATTGATTAACGATGTGGTACGCCATGCAGACAGAGCTATGTATGAAAACAAGCGGAGCATGAAACGCCGGCAGACAGAGGGAACGGAATTCGAGGCTTAGTTTATACTCCGGCACATGATCCTAAATCTGCTTACAGGTGGCGTCGTTCAGGATGCATGGCATATCCTCCAGGGGGAATTCCACCCGGATGCTCTTATTGGATATCTCACCCTTGGAAAGCGCAAGTACCGTCTCGACTCCATCACATTTGTCCAAAGTCAAAGAGGTGTCCCCATCAATGATCGGAAGCCGGAATTTGATGGATTTGAGCCATTGTCCATTGGGCTGCGGCTGCTCGTGGATATGGATTTCCGCGATCAGCGCCTGCATCAATTCCTGGCGTTCAGATTCGCTCATCACGTCATACAGTTTGTCAAAATGGGTCAGAATCCGATAGATGTTATCGCCTTTGACCTTATCGGCTTCTATGGCCCGTTTCTTTGCCCTGGCGTCAATCAAAAGGGTTTCCGTCTCTTCAATTTTATCATACATCCGGTATAAACGCTCGTCAAGGTCCACTTTTCGCGGAATATAATGCTTATCGTCAGGATCAAGAGAATCGATCTCGTCAATCAGCTTTGACTTTGTCGCATGATATTGCCTCAGCTGCTTTTCTTGCGTAGCGATTTCCTGCTCCAATGCCGATGTGTCCACCTTCATATCAATCTTTTCCTGCATAAGGGACGCAAATCGGGGATTGCGTACCAGATTGATGATAACCTCTGCCACGGCTTGATCAATTACCTTTTCAGGAACCTGTTTCTTGTAGTCGCACTTATGCCCCCGCTCCATCCGGCGATGCTTGCAGGCATAATAGTAGGACGGATCGTATGGTGTTCCATCCTTTCTGCGGGTCGTCGATTTATTGCCATACATTCCTGCGCCGCACAGAGGGCATTTAATTAGGGTCGTAAGCAGATGCACATGGGTGTTGGGAGTCGGGTTGACCTTTTCATATTTCTTGGCCTGCGCCGCTATCTTCACCTGTGCAGCCTGCCATAATTCCTCTGATACGATTCCCTCATGCAGCCCATCCACCAGGAGATAATCGTCGCTCCATACGATTTGATACTCGTTTCTGGTGCCGTACACCTTTTCAGTCTTACGCCTTCCGTATGCAATTTTTCCGCAGTAAACCGGGTTTTTCAGAATCTGCCGGATCAAAGCAGCATTGAACAACGGCGCATTCCCATTCTGGCGCTGGATTTTCCCGATACCATGATTGGCAAGATAGTGGGCGACACCATTAGCGCCTGAATCCGTATTGACATACTGATCGAAAATGATCCGAATAGCCTTTGCTTCCTCTTCGTTAATTTCCAATACGCCGTCTTTCAGCGCATATCCGTAAGGAGCAAAGCCACCGTTCCACCGACCTTCGCGGGCTTTCTGGATTCGGCCTTCCATGGTTTGGATGCGAATATTCTCCCTTTCGATTTCAGCAACAGCAGACAGAACGGATATCATCAGCTTGCCAGCATCCTTGGAGGAATCAATGCCATCCTCCACACAGATTAAATTGACGTCAAAATCCTGCATGACCTGAAGCGTTGACAATACATCCGCCGCATTCCGGCCAAAGCGGGACAGCTTGAAAACGAGGACAAAAGAAATGCCGTCTTTCCCGGATTTGATGTCCTCCATCATGCGATTAAATTCGGTTCTGCCTTCAATGGATTTGCCGGATTTACCAGCATCCTCGTATTCGCCAACGATCTCAAAGCCATTAAAATCAGCGTATGCCTTTAGCCTGGCACGTTGAGCATCCAAAGAATACCCATCAATCTGCATGGTTGTCGATACCCGTGTGTAGATATAAACCTTTGTTGTTTTCTGTTCAGGCTGCGCTTGCTTTTTGACTGTCATTCAGGAATCCTCCAAATTCTGATTCCAATATAGGGCATGGATTCTCTCTATCCAATGCCCTATATCGTCTACTGATTATCAGGTGTAAATCAGCTCATCTGTAATGATCTCTTCCGCCCGCTGCCGGATGCTGCTCATGTGCCTGACCCATTGCATCTGATCCTGAATTTTGAGTTGTTCGTTCACACCCTCGTTCTTTTTCATCTGATGGATGATCAGTTCCAATCGCTGCTGCGCTTGCTCATTCAGGTCAGCCAGATATGTGTTGATCGATCCTTTAAGCAGAAGCTGATTGTAAAGAATAGGGCGGTTTTCCTCCAGATACCTTTTGTGCATCCGGCCCCATTTCCCGATAGGCCGAGCATCCAAGGGGTAATCAATGATCGGAAAGTAATAATCCCCTTGAAGAACATAATCCAGGCCATTGCGATTATCATGTATCCTCTGTGGCAAACGATTCTGCATCATTTTCTCCCTCTCCTTTCTGCGTGACCGGTGTGTATAAAATCATGTTCACTAAAATTTTGGACACTATTTTCATGTTTATTATATCATGCTGCTTGCGATTGCGCAAGAGAAAAATGCAGGGAAGCCTGCGAGAGGCTTCTCTGCGTCGTGGTGAGAATAGATTGATCTTTTACCGTAGTTTTTGTGATGCCTGGCTGTTGGTTTTCCTCCGTATCATCCTCCAACTCCAGTACATCGGCATACTTGGCAATCAGATTAGCCAGGAGCGTTGCCAAACCGCTGTACTCATCACCGACAGTGGGATTAGCGTTCAAGGGAGTGCCGCACCTCCCTGTTTCGTCGATCAGGATGACGATATTCATCCAGGATCTCCGGTGGAATCCGCCGAAGCAAATCCACAGCCTCCCGATAATCGTGCTCAAGTCTGGCTTCACGGAGCTGTTCTTCCAGCCCTTTGCGCTTCTTCTCATCCACCTTAGCTTTCAGGGCCTGATTCTCCTGTTTCAATGCTTCTTCCTGGGCAAAAGCGGCGTCATATTTCTTCAACTCGGTCTGCATCTGTTCCACGCCCGGGATATACACATCTAACATTTTGCTGATTTCCTGGGCTTTTGCTTTGCCGTTGAAGGGATTGATGCTTTCCAGCGTCGCTTCGATTGCGTGGCGCTGCTTGGTCAGCCGGGTCATGGCCTTGAAGATGCGGGGCGGGATATGCTCCCTGCCGGTCTCGCTGGCGCTCTCGCCGCGTTCCAATTCCGGATACTTGCCGACCATGTGCTTCCAGAAATCATCCTGCCACTGGGTCAGCCTCTTCCTGTTGCCGATAATCTCCTTAGCCGACAACCGATGATCCTGGGTCAGCGGTACGAAGGTTATGTGCATATGGGGCGTCTTTTCATCCATATGCACCACAGCGGAAACGAAGGTTTCGGGATCCTGGTGCTGCTTCAGGAAATCCAGTGCATGTTCAAAGAACTCCCGGATTTGCTTTCCTGATTTCTTCTTAAAGAACGCTGGGCTTCCGGTGATCAGTGTCTCTACCAGCCGCACGCTGTCAGAGCGGGTGCGGCACCCGGCCTCAGAGATTTGCCGTTCCGCCTCCGCCCGGTAATGATTCCGGGCCTGAATCAGGTGGTAGTTCAGGTGGCTTCTGCTGATATCCACGTCGGGATTGCTGGCGTATTTTTCTTTGGTGCGTTCATTATGGGCTTCGATCCGCCTGATCTCCGGCCCTTTATATTTTGCGAATCGCATGATCGCATACAATGGGGTACTCAATTTATAGGCTCCTTTCAAAATGTATGTATGGGAATTTGTTCAAAATCCTGCGTACGTGCGTACATCCGTACGGCACAAAGTCCTTTTCTTTGTACGCTCGTACGCACGTACGCAGTGAAACTCGTTTATTCTTCACTATGATTTTTCAAATGGGTTATCATCCGGCCATGCTTTTTGCCAGCCATCCTTGGTTTCCATGGGAAGCTTGATCATGGCTTTGATTCCTTTGAATCCCCGCACCCTTCGCCCGGCAGAATTGACCGCGTTGTTTGTGTACTCAATTTCGTACCTTTTCTGGTTTGCCACCAGGAAATCACTGACGCTCCGGGGTTTCAAAGCGGGAAGGGCGTTCTCTTCACACCAGATGCTGTATATCCGATATAGCTCTTGTGAACTGATGGATTGGCCGTACCACAGCTTGATATAGCCTTCGGATTCCATGAACTGGATCAGATTATTGGCATCCTGGCGCACGATTTCCCGGTTTCCTTTGGCCCTGGTGCTTTCGGTAAAGCGGAACTGGTTGGCAGCCAGACGCTTGAGCCCTTCAAAGGCCCACAGGAAGATCCCTTCCAATTCACTGCACATCTTCTGCGCTATGTCAGGATCGTCACGCCTGTCGGCAGGTTTTTCCCTGGTGGTCAGGATCAACTGCCGCCGGTAAAAACCGTCGCTGCGGTCATACAGCGCTTGCAGGTCACCGTTGGAAAAGGCCAGCAGCCGGGCGTACATCCAGCCCTGATAGCTCTGTTTGTTTTTCTTTTCCAAGTCCATCTTGCCTTGGGCTGTCACCAGGGATTTCACATAGTTGGTCTGCTTCAGCGCTTCCATCCGCATATCATCGTCGATCATGAGATGAATATGCTCCAGGTCGGCGCGGGCAAAACGGTTTTCGGATACCTTGCCCACACTGCCGTCCTTGGCGTTGATGCCGAACAGCCGGGATACCACCGTTCCAATCTGGCTTTTTCCTTCGCCACCGTTACCCTTGATGATCATCATCCGCTGGCCTTTATTGCTGGGGATCAGGCAGTACCCGATGAACTCCTGCAAGGTGGGAATGTCCTCCGGGTAGAGCACTTCCCCCAGGAAGCGGAGCCACCGTTCAGGCGGCCCCGCTTGGGGATTGTAGTTGATGGGGAAACGGCTGCGGACAATCTGATCCTTATATGGGAGGAAATCCCCGTCCAGCATCAGGGTGCCGTTGGCAACGTGGATGCGGTCGTCCTGGGGGACAAGCTCGTCCACACGAGCGGTGATTTTCAGCAGGTCGATGATATTCCCGATCTTTTTCGTTACGCTGGTGGAGGCGCAGCATTGCAGCATATCGTAAATCTGGCTTTGGAGAACCGATTCGTCCGTCATGCGGCCTTCCACGGTGAAGAAAGCGCCGTCTGTGTATACCAGAGGATGGGAAACCAGGAACTGCTGGCAGAAGATGGCCTCGTTGATGGATTTGCCGTTGAACCAGACCGGCCATTGGTTAGGCGGCAAGTCCGTTGAGGGCATTGCTTTGGGCATCTTCGACCTCCTCCCGGTGCGTGTACAGAAACGCTTCCACCTTGTCGATGGTTCCGTCCCGCATCAAGCTTTCAAAAGTGCTCTTCCGCAGCTTTTCGTCGGGGGAATACAGCATGTCCACGCAGTCCGAAACGGTGGGCAGCTTCATGCAGGCCAGGATAAAGCGTTTCTGCAAAGGTTCCTTTGGCGTGGCAGGGGCATACCGGAGGAACCAGCGCCGTAGCAGCAGTTCATAATTGATGAGGACCGCCGCGCAGTGTCCCTCAGCTTTCTGCTGCTGCCAAACGTGATAGCCCTCATGGACAGCCATCACGGACGTATTGCCGGGATCGATGCCGAAGTCCCGTGCCAGCTTCTTTGCGGCTTCGTAGGGGGAAAGACCGAACAGCTTGGCAACGAAATCAATCACATCGCCGTGTTCCTGGCAGCCGAAGCAGTAATACCGATCTCCCACCTTCATGGAGGGATGCTTGTCGTCGTGGAAGGGGCAGCACATCATGCCGTGCCGATCCACATCAAAACCATAGAATTCCGCTGCCTGCAGGGTGGTAACAGCCGCCTTTACGTTTACAAAAATGTTGTTCATAAATACCTCCGTTTATTTCGATCAAGTGTCTGTCATGATGCATCTGACGGGAACAAGTATATACCCGGGCAACGAGTCTCTCCGTATTTCCAAAAGGTCGGAATTATACCGAAAATAGGGGATAATTCCGACCTCTTGGAAATACACTGTTTTTATGATATGATACGAACGAACACGGAGGTATTCGCGATGAAAACGCAATTGACGATCCAGGAAAAACTGAAAGATTTACGGGTGAGCGAAAAGAAAAAGAAGCTCAAAGAAGTGGCCGAAGAGACAGGAATTTCACTTTCGTCACTCAGCAATTATGAATCCAATGAATTCAAGGATATCAGCCCTTTTGCCCTGGTAACACTGGCGAAATATTACGGGGTATCGACGGACTATCTGCTTGGGCTGACAGAAGCCAGGAATCATCCCGACGTCAAAGTGGCGGAACTTCACTTAAGCGATGACATGCTGGAACTGCTGCGAAGCGATAAAATCAATCATCGGCTGCTGAACGAATTTGCGACGCATGAAAGATTTAAAATGCTCATGTATGATATGGAAATATTCGTTGACCGTATCGCCGATATGCGGATTCAAAATATGAATTCCGTTATGGAGGCAACGCGACAGCAGATCATTCAGAAATACCATCCGGAGATGGAGGATGTTTATACAAGAACCTTGGACGTGGTGCAGATTGGAGAATTGGATTATTTTTCGCGGATCGTGCATGACGATATTGACGCGATCCTGCGGGATATTCGGGAAGCGCATCGCAAGGACACAACAACCGCAGATGACGGCTCGGTTCCGACGGGAAACGATGTCAAGGATCTGCTCGTTAAAACGATGAGCGCCCCTGTCGAAGAAGTAATTGCCGATATGCTGATCAAGCAAATGGCAATTCCCCGTGAAGAAATCACGGAAGAAGAATTGCATGCTTTTATAAGTCTGATATCCAAAGCAAAAAGGAAAGCGAGTGTAGCCAATATGCGGGGCAAAGTCATTCCGCATGGACATGGCAACGGAAAGAGAAAACGCTGAAAAGAAGGAGAAGAAGGTTACCGGGGTTTATATCCCTGCCCCACTCCTGAAACCGGTCATGTTTCTGCTCGTTCCCACTCGCAAAAAGCTGCCCGTTTTCCTGCCGTGCAAAAGGAGCGTTCCTGCAACAAAACGCTCCTTTTCCCCGTCAGCCGTGGGCGCAGGTATAACACACTATACTTTGCGAGCAAAGTCGTGTGCCAAGGGGACGCTGTCCCCGTTGGATTCCCTGCCACGAAACCACCGGTTTCTTTGGATTCTTCCGGCCAAGAAGGGCTGTCGCCCTCCTTTGGAATCCACCCAAAAAGCAAAAAGGAATGTGCCAAACTGCAAGCACATTCCTTTTTGCTTTTCAGAAATGCGGCAGAATCCTCCTTCGATTTACTGTCACTTTTCTATGGCCTGCCCGGCTTCCCGTATCTGTTCTTGGGTTCTTTGTCCGGTTGATCGAAGCAGATCAATACTCCGTTTGCAGCCAGGTTTCGTCAACAGCGCTCAGTCAGCTGTTGGGAAACCGGGAAAGGTGATGAGAGCTTTGCCATGATGATATATAATCATATTTGTGATATACTTTAGCTGATTTCTTGTTCAGCATAAACCTGGAAAGAAATCAGCTGTATGCAAGAAATAGCATCTATGCTACGTCTTTATTGTGTAAGGTATGCCGGAGTGACCGGCAGTGGAAAGAAGGACAGCTACGATGAAAAAACTCATCTTTTGCCTTGTGACTCTGATCCTCATGCTGTTCAGCGTTTCAGCGTTGGCAGCCGGCAGCGACGAGGCACTGATCACAGACACACTCCGCCAGGCTGGCATCACCGAGCCGGTGCAGCTCACGCAGTGGGGCGACACAGCTGCCTGCTTCGCTGAGACGGACGGCGTCAAAAGGCTGGTCGTTCTGGAGCGGCATGACGGGTCGTGGCAGATCGTGATTGACAATCCCGCCGCGTTGATTCAGGAGTGGGACTGGCCGGAGCTATATTTGGACACCGACACAGCGATCTATTGGGAGTACAGAAATTTTGACGGCAAGACCGCCATGGTTTTCAGCAGCTGGCGGGAAGCCGGCGTATGGGGTCAGGTGGAAGCGCAGATCGCAGGAAATGAAGCCGCAGGCGCACTGTATCCCCTGACGTGCATCGGATGGCGCGAAAACCATGGCGGTGAAATCGTGCTTACCCATTTTATAGATGATGAAAATGGAAATACGGTTCGTGAGTCTGTCGAGTACGTTCCCGCGCCACAACTTTCAGGGTATTCTCATCTTGCAACCTATGACGTTGCCAGGTTCCCTGTTTTTGAACAGGCAAGTGCTTTGACAGGAGTATATTCCGAGCTGGCCCTCGTCGGCGCCTGGCAGTTTGTGGGCGGCGGCGAGCTCATGGGCTTCGGCTTCCGGCTGAACGCGGACAGCACAGGCCGGTGGCTGGACAGCGAGGACATGGAGCACTGCCCGCCAAAGCACCTGCACGAAACCGGTGACAGCTTTACCTGGCAGCTGGACGGGGACAGCTTCATCTGCCGGAACAGCCAGGACACCGTCACCCGGTATACGCTGGAACGGGTGGACTCCCGCATTCTCTTCACAGAGGAGGAAGCCGGCGGCTTCTATGCCCGCTTCGACGAGGAAGCC
>JAFSNT010000189.1 GCA_017443295.1 Clostridia bacterium | reverse complement strand
TGGCCTTTTTTAATTTGGCTATTTTCGTCCTCTATGCCCTAAAACCCCAATATTCACTCGTTTCTCATAGTAACGTCTACTATTCTCACACTAACGTCCACGGCTTTTCCCACTGTGGACGTTACTCTGGGAATTTACGTTCCTGTTTCCTGCGCTTATTTCAGTAAATGCAAGGACAAAAGAGGACCGGAGTGTTCAGAACGCTGTCCGAAGTTCAAACCGTTTGTCTGCAAACGCAGAGATCGTTCCCCGGGGGCTTGCAATGGCTGCAAGGATTTTCAGCATTGCCGGTACGACAAGTATCTTTTCAAACCCGAAGAAGCTCGGTATAGGGGTTGACGTAAACGAAGCCAACGCCAAGGAGATGGGCGATATCATCAAGCCGCTTCTTGGGCAGGGTTAATTCCCGTATGCCATCATCAAGAACCATCCTGACCTGGGGATCAATGAGAAAACGCTGTACAACTACATTGAACGGGGCGTTTTTTCCGCTTCCGGAATCTGTGATCTCGACTTGAGACGCAAAACCGGCCGAAAGCTTCCCAAATATCAAAAGGCGGTATTTGAGGAACGGAAGGTACTATGAAATCATTTCTCCTTGGACAATGGTGCTGAATTTGCCCGTTTTAGGGAAATGGAAAAGAAACCCAAGGCCCCCTTCTTTTTTTCGCCAACCCTCACTCCCCCTGGCAGAGAGGTTCCAACGAAAACACCAATGGCCTGCTTCGCTTCTTCTTCCTAAAGGTTGCGACTTCCTTGCCGTTTCTGACCGTCAACGCCAATTCGTTGTCTCTCTTCTCAAATCCCGTCCCCGTAAATGCCTCGGATGGAAGACCCCTGAAGAAGTCCTCATGGGTTTTCCATCGTTTCCTTTACTCCGCCGGTCTGTTCAGCGTACCGGTCAGGTAGAGATTGGCGCGGGCTTTGCATTCGTCCCGGCTGACGAAGGTTTCGGAGATCAAATTGCCATTCTGCCATTTTTGCAGGTAGGTTTCGTTAATCATGCCGTCCCGGGCCTTGCGGACGAGGTAAGGCTCCTCGTCCTTATAGGTGACATAAGTGTGATCAGTGTCCTTCTCGTAAGTATCGGTGAGAGGGGCGGGCAGGATTTCCACCGTTTCCGTGCGCAGGGAATAACTGACGCCTTCGCCTAAGCTGGGGCCGTAGATGCAGACCTCGCACTCGTAGCGGTTCTTTTTTACTTCCTTCACGTGGGCGGTGATATAGATGGTGCCGCCGCTGGTGTTGCGGGAGACGAGATCATGCCGGCCGTAGACCACGGTGGCGTCCTGGCCGAAGGTGGTATAGGACACGGGATCGGAGTGGGAAATGCGGCTGACGATTTCTAAGTTGGATTGCAGCGCGGCCAGGTAAAGGGTGGTGCTGGCCTGGCAAACGCCGCCGCCGATGCCTAACTTTTCCCGGCCCAGCTCATATTCGATGGCGTATTTATAGCCGTTTTTGAAGGTGCGGTCCAGGGTGACGGAATTGAAGCTGAGCTTTTTGCCCGGGGCCACGGTCTGGCCGTTCAGGCGGGAAAAGGCGGTGCGGATATTGTCGGTGCGGTCGGAGGTGGAGGTGGAGGAAACGGGGGTGGTGGCCTTGTGCATCAGCGTCACCTGACGGCGAACGTCCGCCGTAGTGGTTTTGGCGGGAACGGCGGTGGGCTGAATTTCCAGGGAGCCGCTTTGGGCGGAGGCCGCCATGGTCAAAATCTGATTTTTCAGGTTCGCCGTGTCCAGGGACGCGCCGGGAATGTCGCCCTGGATCAGGAAGGGATCGTTTTGATCGGGATAGAAGCCCACCAGATACGCTTCCACGGGATCATAGGAAACCTGAGCCTGGATCTGGCTTAAAATGGTATCCAGCCGTTCTTCCTTCATGTCGCTTGAGGTGGTGTACAGATAGACAGGCTCCGCCTTGGCGGCGTCCAGCTCGGCCTTGCGTTCCTCTAAGGTGCCGGTTTTTCCTTTCTTGTACAGCTGCTCCAGCAGGGAATAGACGGAGGCGATATCGGTGGATACGTCCAAATCGGCGTAGCTCAGGGTATAAAACACGTGATTCTGATAGGACAGAGAAAGGCTCCAGCCGTTTTCCCGTTTTTTGATCTGGTTCACCACGGCGTCGATGCCCTCCTGGGCCGTTTTTCCGCCCAGGGCGATGCCGTCCACATACTGATTGGGAAGAAAAACCTGCTGATAGGGGGCAACTTCCGCCGCAAGGGCGTCCTGGCGGTTTCGCTCCTGAATGTGCCGGTAGAGTGCCATGACGCCCGACGCAATGGCGGCCAAAACCAAAATGACCAGCAGCGCGATGATCAGCGCCCGGCCCTTTTGTTTTCGCGGCGGCTGCGGCGGGGGATAAAACTGATAGTTCATAGCGGTTCCTTTATGGTTTCTGGTTTTTGTTGGCGGCGCGGTACAGCGCCCAGGCGTCGTCGCAGGCGTTGGGCCAAAACTCGGCCGTTTCGCCGATTTGACCGTGGGATCTGCCCCTGCCGTCGTGGAAATCGCTGCCGCCGGTGACGAGCAGGCCCCGCTCCCGGGCAAGCCGATCCCAATACGGATAGTTGAGCTGGTTGGCGGGATGGTACACCTCGATGCCCCGGAGGCCCGCTTCCTGCCAGATTTTCAGCTTGGGCAGCAGCTTTTCGATGGGCCAGCGGATCTGGCCGGGATGGGCCAGCACGGGCACAGCGCCCCGATCCCGCAGCAGGGAAATGGCCTGGGCGGCGGTCATGGTGACGCGGGGCAGGTACGCGCATCTGCCTTTGCCCAAATACAGTTCAAAAGCCTGCTGCACGCTGTTCACATAGCCCCGATCATACATCGCGCGGGCTAAATGGGGCCGCCCGACGCTGCTTCCCGCCCGGGCCAGCACGTCCTCCATGGACAGGGGGAGACGCAAATTCTTCAGCTTTTCCGCCATGCCGAGAATGCGGTTCTTTCGATCCTCGGCGGCCTGACGGAAGCAGGCTTGCAGAACCTCGTCGTCATACCGGACGCCGTAGCCCAAAATGTGAACTTCTTCGTCGCCCTCGGTGCTGATTTCCACGCCGGGCAGAAAGGCCAGACCCCGGTCGTAGGCGGCGTCGGCGGCCTCCGGCAGCGCGGCCATGGTATCGTGATCCGTGACGGAAAACATGGTCACGCTGGCGCGCTGTACCAGCCGGGCCAGCTGCTCGGCGTTATAAATCCCGTCGGAGGCGGTGGTATGCAGGTGCAGGTCGGGCCGGGTCATGCTTGGGGTTCCTCCGCGGCGGTTTCCGGTTGCTCTGTGCTTTCGGTTTCCTCAGGCTGCTGGTTGGCGGGAGCGTCGTCGATAAAGGCCATAAAGTCCTCCCGGGAGAGGGTTTCCTTTTCGATCAGCAGCTGGGCCAGCCCTTCCAGCTTGTCCTGATGCTCTTTCAGGGTGTTCATGGACAGCTCGTAGCAGGAGCGCAGCAAATCGCCCACCTCGTGATCCACGGCGGCGGCGGTTTCCTCGCTGAAATCCCGGTTCTGGGCGAAGCTGTTGCCCAAGAACACTTCCTGCTCGCTGTCCAGGAAGATGGTGCCGATTTTTTCGCTCATTCCGTAGCGGGTCACCATGGCGCGGCAGATGCTGGTGGCGTGCTGCAAATCGCTCTGCGCGCCGGTATAGATATCATGGAAAATCAGCTTTTCCGCCGCGTGACCGCCCAAGCTCATAGCGGTGCGCTGCAAAAGCTGGCTGCGGCTGATGTTGTCCAGCTCCTTGCTGGGCAGGGACAGGGTAAAGCCGCCCGCGCCGCCCCGGGGCACCACGGTGATGGTGTGTACGTCGTCGCACAGGGGCAGGTAGTGGCCCACGATGGCGTGGCCCGCCTCGTGATAGGCCACCAGCTTGCGGTCTTCCTCCAGGACCTTGTGGCTCTTCTTTTCGGGCCCCATCTGAATGCGCTCCACGGCCTCGATCAGGTGGGCCTGGGTGATGACGGTCTGCTTTTCTCTCGCTGCCTGGATCGCGCCCTCGTTCATGATGTTTTCCAGGTCCGCGCCGGTGGCGTAGGGGGTGCGCTTGGCGATGTTTTCCAGATCCACGTCCTCGCCCAAGGGCTTGCCCTTGGAATGGACTTTCAGGATCGCCACGCGGCCGTTGATGTCGGGATAGTTCACCGTCACCTGCCGGTCAAACCGGCCGGGGCGCAGCAGGGCGGGGTCTAAGATGTCCCGCCGGTTGGTGGCGGCCATCACGATCACGCCCTCGTTGGTGGAAAAGCCGTCCATTTCGACGAGCAGCTGGTTCAGGGTCTGTTCGCGCTCGTCGTGACCACCGCCTAAGCCCGCGCCGCGGTGACGGCCCACGGCGTCGATTTCGTCGATGAACACGATGCTGGGGGCGTTGCGCTTGGCCTGGTCAAACAAATCGCGCACGCGGCTGGCGCCCACGCCCACGAACATTTCCACAAAGTCCGAACCGGAAATGGAGAAGAAGGGCACGCTGGCTTCCCCAGCCACGGCCTTGGCAAGCAGGGTTTTGCCCGTGCCGGGAGGGCC
>JAFSNT010000188.1 GCA_017443295.1 Clostridia bacterium | reverse complement strand
CAAGGAGTTCGGACTGACGTTTGAATGGTAGGGCGCGTATATCGCCACCATCAGTGAAAAGACCCGGCAGGCCCCGGAGGTCATCGGCACGTCCATCAACAGTATCATGGCCCGCCTGCATTCCATCAAGGCCAAGGGCTACAACGACGAAGACCTGACCCGGATCAATGACGTGGCCAAGGCCCTGGGCACCATTGACGTGGCCCTCATGGACAACGAGGGCAACTGGCGGGATATGTCGGATATCTTCATCGACATCGCGGAAAAGTGGGACGGACTGAATGGCAAGCAGAAATCCTATATTTCCACCACCATGGCGGGCACGCGGCAGCAGAACTATTTCATTGCCCTGATGTCTGACATGGCCAAGGGCATTGACGGCGGAAGCCGCGCCTATGAGCTGTATGCCGGCGCCTTGGGCGCCGCTGGCACCGCCGCCCAGAAATACGCCGTATGGCAGGAATCCGTAACCGCCGCCCAGAACCGGCTCACAGCGGCATTGCAGGAATTCTACTCCCTCCTGAACGCGGAATGGATGAAGGGCTTTTATGAGGGCATGGCCGGATTCGTGGATATCATCACAGCGGGCACCGACGCCCTGGGCGGCTGGAACCTGATCATTCCCATTGCTGTGGCAGGCATCGCGGGACTGATCGCCATCGTGTATAAGGCCGTGACTGCCATTAAGACCTTGCAGGTCGCCTTGGCGACAGGCGGCGGCATCGCGTCCGTGGCCAGCGGCGGCGTGGTTGGCGCGATCATCGCGGCGGTTGGACTGCTCGCCACAGTTGCCACCATGATCATCGGCTCCTTTGCAGCCAGCGCCAAGCAGGAAAAGACGGACTATTCCTCAACGATCCAATCCGTGTCCAGTTATCGGGACACGGTGGACAGTCTGGTCACGGAACTGGAAACCCTGGCCGCCAAGACCGAGCTTTCCGCCGAAGAGCAGGCCAGGGCGGAAGCCATCATGCAGACATTGTCCGGCACCTCCCTGTCCATGAAGGAAGCGCTGGAAAACGGCGGACAGGGTTTTGATACCCTGGCTGAAAAGGCGGCTGCCGCCCGGGGCGAGGTTGCCAAAACGGAACAGTCCCTGCGCAGCCTGAAAGCGGCGGACGCCCTGCAAAACCTCCGCGACGTGGACAAGGCATACCGCACCGCGGTCAAAGAAGCCCAGGGCAGCCTCACCTCCGTCAACCAGTACGGGGATATTGACGCGGCGTACAGGCAGTTCATGGCGGAGCATCCGGAGGGCACCTATCTGAAGGAATACCCGGATATGGAGTTCGGCTCCTCCGTCCTGATCCCGGAAAACTTCTATTCCTATGCCCAGGGAAAGGCCTCCGAGCGATCCCATTTCTGGTATTCCGCTGAAGAAAAGGCACGCATAAAGGAAGAAACCGCCTTCTGGTCCAATGTGGTCAAGGAAATGAACGCCCTGGAAATCGGTTATTCCACCTCCACGGAAGTCATCGCCAACAAAATGCTGGAATTCAATATCGCCGCTACTTCCTATGCCGACGCCAACAGGCAGGCGTAGAACGAAGCCTGGCAGCCGATCCTGGATGACCTGTATACCGTCATGACGGACGGCACGCAGTTCAGTCAGCTTCCCTCCTTCATGCAGCAGGCGGCGAAGGCATACTACGAATCCTATGTCGGCGCCATTGACCGGCAGACGGAGCTGGCGGACGGCGATCTTATGGCCATGGCCGCCGACCTGAGCGGTTATGTGTCCGACATGGTGGAATTCGTGGAGAACAACGCCGATTTCTCTGATCTGGTTCAGCGGTTCGATACCCTGTCCGCTGGAGCCAAAACGCAGGAGAGTATTGACGAGCTGAATGAACTGATCCCCCTAATCAACGAATACATCGCGGCCTACAACACCCTGAACGGAACGGAAACAGGCGGAATCCCCCTGATCCAGTCCCTTTCGGCGGAGGATTTGGAAAAGACAAAGCAGGAGGCGGGAGCGGTTCAGGAAGTGATCGCTTCACTGGATACGGCCACCATTTACAAGGATCTGGCTATGGCCAAGGAAGAAGCCAACGGCTTTCTTTCCGTGCTTTCCAAGCTGGGCGACGGAGAAGATCAGTTTGTGAATCTGCACGACGCGGTCATGGCAGCGGCTCAGGAAATTGCGGACGCCTTCGGGATCACGGATGCGTCAACTATTGGGAAAATGGGCGAAAAGCTGCTGGAAGGCTTGCTGGACACGTACCCGGATATCCTGAAATATGTGGATACCGCTACCGGTATGCTGACCGAAGGCTGGGAAGACGGCATTGCGAAAGCCACCAATCCCTGGAAAGCTTTCTTTTCCGAAGCAAAGCTCAAGGACGCGCTGACACAGGCCAAACGAGACATGGCTTCTCTGGACGCTTCCTCCCTTTGGGAAGAACTGCTGAAGCCAGATGGCAAGGGGCTGTATCAATACGCCGAAGACTGGGCCAAACAATTCCTGCCGGAAGGAACGGCTGAGGAAATACATGCCCAGGCGCAGGCATTCGTGGACGCCTTCTTTGATATGTACACGGACATTGACACAGCCATTATGGATGAAAACGGCAGGCTGGCCGCCGGGGTGGAAGAAACCGTTGCTATCATGCGCAAGGCGGCCAACGCGGCCACCACCGAAACCACCAAGCTGGAAAACGCCTATAAATCCCTGCACAGCGGCACCATTGCCCGAAACGAAGCCATCAGCGGCCTGACCAACATGAAAGCGCTGAACGCTGCCGGAAATACCGCCGGGATGCGTTCCGCTTTTGAAGCGCTCTCGACGGAGGCCATCAGCGCCATTTCGGACGCTATGCCCACCCTGATCGACAAGCTCAACGCGGGCACCGCCGCGGCGGAAGATTTTGAAGCGGCTATCGCTAAGCTGCACGAAGCGGAAACCAAGGAAGGCAAGGACGCCTGGGAAAGCTACTTCAACAAAACAGAGGCAGGAATAAAGAAACAATCCGTCCTGTTCACCAGCGCCATGCGAAGCATCATCGGAGAAGTGTCCAACGCCGAAAACCGGCAGGAAGCCTTCTACAGCCGACTCATGGCTTTGGATAAGGAAGGACTGGATGTGTCGGGTCTGCTGGATCAGTATGGTCTGCTTTGTTCCATGCTGCTGGAAGGGAACCAGGACGCGTACGCCCTGTACGCCGCCCTGACCCGAATGGAAAACCTGGATACCCTGCAGGCCAGCCTGGAGCATACGGATAAGCTAACCAAGGCGTTCCAGACCATTGACTCCGGCGCTTCCGGCTATGATCCGCTGTCTGCCCTGGAAGCCTATGAAACCCTGGAAAAAGAATATGCTGTCCTGACCGCATTACAGCGGGGGTCAACGGAATATCTGGCCCAGGCTAAGGCGCTGGTGCAGGAAAGCACCGCTGCCGTGTATCAGGAAGCGGCGGCCTACGGCGTCGTGACCTCCCTCCAGGCCAAAGCCGCCCAGGCAGCGGCGGCAGGCGCACAAAGCAGAACGTTCGCGGATACAGACAAGAACAGCTATGCAGGCGGCGTTTCCTTCCTGGAAAAAACCCTGCGGCAAGCGGAAGCAGACGGAAAGAACGTCGTCCAAGTCTGGGAGAACGCCCTGTCCTCCCTGGACGAGGCGGGACACCTGGAAGCCATGTGCGAGCTATTCGGCGATATTTCCAACCTGGCAATTGACTGCGGCGGGAACGTGGCGCAGATCGTAGCCAAGCTCAATGAAATGCGAGCGGCAGCCCAGGCCATTACTCTGTCGGATACGGCAAAAGCCCTGCGGGAAGAACGGGCGTCCAATACGGCGGGAACCAACGCCTACCGGGAACAGATCGACGCGCTGTCCGCCGCCTTTGATTCGGGAAGCGTCACAGCGGCCATGGAAACCTGGAACAGCTTTGATGAAGCTCTCCAGCAATCCATTGCTGAAACCTATCCCTCACTGGTGATTGCGCTGGACGATGCCAATAAGGCGGCCCAAAGCCTGTCAGACAGCGCTGAATCACTGGCGGATCGGGAGGATGGCTTAACCAATTCCTCCACCGACGCCTCCAAAAAGCTCAAAGCACTTGGAAAAGAACTGACCAGCGCACAGAAGGCGTCCGCAGCCCGGTACTTTAAGAACACAGCCACGGCCATTGAAAGCCTGCGGCACGGAACCGTCAGTGCCAACGAAGCCTTTGCCGCCTATAACAAGGAAGCGGAGAAAGCCGTAAAGGCCAATGAAGAGTATACGGCCGCGTCCGCAAAAATGGCGGCAGGGACGGAGGTCGCCTCAAGCGAGGTGGAAAACCTGGCGGAATAGCTGAGCAATATGGATCCCACGGCTCTATTGCAGAACTGGGATCAGGTGGGCCCCCTCATCGCCAGCGCATTGGCCGAGGGTGAAGCCGCCTTTGACCGGCTGAACGAAGCGGCCTTCATCACAATCACCGGCACGTCCGTGGCGGACTTTTCAGCCCTGACCAACGGCCTCATCAGCGT
>JAFSNT010000187.1 GCA_017443295.1 Clostridia bacterium | reverse complement strand
TTTTTCTATTCAAGTTGATTCGCCAGGATGGGTCCAGGGCCAAGCGGCCCTGGTTCAGGGGTTTAGGGGGCTGAAGAAGCCCCCTGCTCTTATCCCCCTTGCAAAATCATCTTCTTCTGGTTGCTGCGCCACAGCAGCAGTCCTAATCCCACGATGGCGGCGGCCCAGGCGGCTTGCAGGAGCAGGGCGGCGGGGGCGGCGGACAGGGCGCGTTCTCCGGTGTACAGGCGGATGGGCGCGTCCAGCAATTGGGCGTAGGGCAGGGCGGTGATCACCTTCTGCCAGCTGTCCGGGAACAGGGTCAGGGGCAGGATGTTGCCGGACAGGATCATCATCAGCAGGTTCAGCATGGCCTGCATGCCCCGGCTGTCTAAGGTGCGCATGGTGAAGCCCATGGTCACGTTTTCCAGGGCGCACATGCACAAAAGCCCCAGGAACAGCCCCAGCACCGCCGCGCAGAACGCGGGCAGGGAGGCGGGGAGGCAGATGCCCCAGCCCTCCGGCAGCAGGGCGGCGAAAACCAGCATGGGCGCGGCGCGAAGCAGGCTGCCCAGCAGCTTTTGGGCCATGATGCGGCTGTAATAGTAGCCGTACAGTTGCAGGGGGCGGCACAGGTCGTAGGCAATATTGCCGGTTCTGATCTTATCCAGCAAATCACTGTCCGAAGCCAGCAGCATGCGGAAAAACGCCTGCTGGAGCCACACATACGTGGTCACGGAGGACAGAGGCATGGCCTGGGGCTTGCCCGCGTACAGCGCCCGGTACAGAGCGATCAGGATCAGCCCGAAAAACATCTGGCAGATCACGCCGCCCACCACCGCGCCCCGGTACTGCAATTCCATTTTCCATCGCATGCGGAACACAGAAAGATAAGCCTTCATAGATCCATCTCCCGGTACATGGCGGCGATCAAATGGTCAACGTTCTGGGGCTGGGCCGTCCATTCCCGAATCGGCCCGGCGCTTTGCAGCAAGGACATAATATGCGCCGTAGGAATTTTTACGTGGTCGTATACCACGCGGTACGCGTCCCCTTCCCGGCTGACCTCGCAGCCAGACGGCAGAACGGGAAAATCCACCTCCCCGTCGTAGCGCAGGGTCATGACCCGCTGGGTATCGTACCGGGAAAGCAGGTCGGGCAAGGCCCCGTCGTACAGCTTGCTGCCGTGGCCCAGCACCATGACCCGGGGGCACAGGGCGGCGATATCCTCCATATCGTGGGTGGTGAGCAGCACGGTGGTGCCGCTTTTTTCGTTCTCCCGCTTGAGGAAATCCCGCAGGGCCAGCTTGCTCACCGCGTCCAGTCCGATGGTGGGTTCGTCCAAAAACAGCAATTCCGGGCCATGCAAAAGCGAACCGCACAGCTCCGCCCGCATGCGCTGGCCTAAGCTCAACAGCCGCAGGGGTGTGCGCAGAAGGTCGCCCAAATTCAGGGCCTCGGTCAGCTCGTCCCGTCGCCGCTGAAAATCCGCCTCCGGCACCCGGTAAATGTCCTTGAGCAGGGAGAAGCTGTCGGCGATGGGCACGTCCCACCAAAGCTGGGTGCGCTGGCCGAACACCACGCCGATGCGCCGCACGTGCTTCCGCCGATCCTTCCAGGGGGTCAGGCCGCCCACGTCCGCCGTGCCGCCGTCCGGGGTCAGGATGCCGGACAGGATCTTCACCGTGGTGGATTTGCCCGCGCCGTTGGGGCCGATGCAGCCCACCAGCTCCCCCCGCTCGATGGAAAAGGAAACGCCCCGCAGGGCCTGCACCGCCGATTTTTCCCGCAGCAGCTTGCCCTTTTCCCGCTTTTTGCGCACGATAAAGGTTTTCGTCAGGTTTTCCACTGTAATGTAACGCATGCCGTCCTCCCCGTCGGTCGGAAAAAACAAGATGTAATAGGAAATCATTGTAGCGCGGGCAAAGAACCTTTGTCAAGGGCTTTGTTTCAGGACACGGAAAGAGAGGAGAAAGCGCAAGAAATGAGAAGAGATGGAAAAGAAAGGGCAAATACTGACCATGAAAGCGCTATACAAGCGGTTGGATTATATTGTATAATGCGCACGTTGCGATTGCGCGACAAAAAATGAAAAGGGGTAAACAACAATGAAAAAGATGATCTCCATTCTGCTGCTGGCCTGCATGCTCGTGATGCCTTTCGCCGCCATGGCGGAAGCCGACGCCGAACCCGCCGCGCTGGAACTGCCCGAAGGCTGGACCGCTGTGGAAGTGTCTGACGAAGACGCCGAAAACGGCCTCCTGTACGCTGTGACCAACGGCGAAAGCGTTCTGACCATCACCCTGGCCGCCACCGAAGGCAAGACCGTGGAACAGCTGGTTGAAGAAGCCAAGGCCGACGGCATGACCGAAGTGGAAACCAAGAACGAAGACGGCGCTAACCTCATCGGCTTCAAAAGCGAAGTGGATGGCGTTGTCTCCGCCAATATCGCGCTGGTGTACGCCGAAGAAGGCGTGATGATCGTGTTCTCCTTCACGCCCTGCGCTGACGAAGCTGCGGAAAACGCGTTCGCCGAACTCGTGCAGTTCCTGGCCGCTCAGCTGTAATCATTCATTCGTTCCATTCGCGCTCCCGGTTTTACCGGGGGCGTTTTTTTGCTGCCGCCTTGACGAATTTCCGTCCCCGGTGCTACAATGCCCATAGATGGAAGTTTTTTCCGAAAGCGCAGGAGTGACGCCCCATGAGATTCTTGTGGAAGTACCTGAAACAATACGCCCGCCGCATCGCCGGGGTCATGGGCATCAAGCTGTCCGGCACGGCGCTGGAGCTGCTGATCCCCTACGTGATGGAGCATCTGATCGACCACGTGGTGCCCACGAAGCAGCTGGTTTCCGTGCTGCTGTGGGGCCTTGCCATGATCGCCCTGGCGATTGGCGTGCGGTTTTTGAACGTGAACGCCAATCGGATGGCGGTGCGCACGGCCAAGGAAACGGCCTGGGAAATTCGGCGGGATTTGTTTCACGCGGCGCTGAACCTGTCCGGCAGGCAGATGGACGGGGTGGGCCTGCCCTCCCTGATTTCCCGCATGACCTCCGACAGCTACAACGTGCAGAACTTCATCCGGGCCGCCCAGACCATGGGCGTCCGCGCCCCCATCATGCTCGTCGGCGGCATTGCCATTACGCTCACCATGGACAAGGGGCTGGCTGCCATTCTTTGTATTATGGCCCCCGTCATGATCGCCCTGGTGGTGTTCATTTCCATGAAGGGAATTCCGCTGTATGACCGGGTGCAGCGGGGCATGGACGATATTGTGCGCGTCATGCGGGAAAACATCACCGGCATCCGGGTGGTGAAGGCCCTGTCCCGGGAACCGCATGAAATCAGGCGTTTTTCCGCCGCCAACGCCGAAACCGCCCGGCGTGATATCAAGGCGGGCATGATCATGGCCCTGCCGGGTCCCGTGGTGACGCTGTTTTTGAACGTGGGCCTGACGCTGGTGGTGCTGCTGGGCGCGCGGCGGGTGAACGACGGGGTCACGGAACCGGGCGTGATTTTAGCGTTCCTGACCTATTTTAATATGATCCTCATGGGCGTCATGGGCCTGAACCGCATTTTCATGATGATGTCCAAGGCCAACGCCTCCGCCAAGCGTATCGCGGAGGTGGTGGAAACGGAAGAAGCCCTGCCGCCCCTGCCGGGAAACGAAGCCGCCCACACGGACCGGCCCGGCTTCATCGTGTTCGATCATGTCAGCTTCAGCTACGACGCGGGGACGGACGCCGCCGCCGCAGACGGCGCGGGCTTCGCCGGTTCCCAGCGGCAGAAATGCCTGGAGGATATTGATTTTGCCATTCCCCGGGGCGGCACCTTAGGCATCATCGGGGCCACGGGCGCGGGCAAAACCAGCATCGTGAACCTGCTCATGCGCTTTTACGACCCCCAGGAGGGCCACGTGTTCGTGGACGGGCGCGACGTGCGCACCTACGACCGGGACGCGCTGCACGGAAAATTCGGCGTGGTGTTTCAGAACGACGTGATCTTTGCCGACACCATCCGGGAAAACATTTCCTTTGGCCGGGACGTTTCGGAGGAAGCCCTGCGCTTCGCCGCCCGGGACGCCATGGCCCAGGAATTTGTGGAAAGCTACGAGGACAGTTACGACCATCGGGCCGTGATCCACGGGGCCAACTTCTCCGGCGGCCAGAAGCAGCGCATGCTCATTGCCCGTGCCCTGGTCGGAAAGCCGGAAATCCTGGTGTTGGACGATTCCTCCTCCGCCCTGGATTACCGCACCGACGCGGGCGTGCGCAAGGCCATCCGGGAAAACCACGCCCCCGCCGCCACCATCGTGATCGCCCAGCGGGTCAGCTCCATTCGCGCCCTGGATCAGATCATCGTGCTGGACGAGGGCAAGGTGATCGGCTGCGGAACCCATGAAGCGCTGCTGGCCTCCTGCCCTGCTTACCGGGAAATCCACGAAACGCAGATGGGGGAGGTGGATTAACCATTCAGCTATCGCTGAATGGTCGCATGAAATCGGAATCAGGATTCCGATTCCATGCGGGGCATCAATTTCTTGTAAAATGGCATTTTCGCAAGCGAAAACGCTCATTTTACGGCCAGAAATTGATATAGGAAGCGGTCAAGGACCGCTCCTCGGCGACGTACACGCCGCCGCCTGCGGATTACAGTCGGGGGAGGTCCCCCGACACCCCCCATCAAGCAAGTTGCTTGGTCTATCAAAAAACACATGAATGATACTGGAGGTAAAATATAATGGCGCGCCGGGATTCCATCATGCATAAGCCCAAGGACACCAGGGGCGCGCTGCGCCGCATGCTGGCTTTCTTAGGCCCCTTCCAATGGCTGATTTTGCTGGTGGCCCTGCTGTGCGTGGCCTCGAACCTTTTGGCCCTGTGGGGGCCTGATCTGGCCGGTCACGCCATCAACGAGGCGGCGGCGGGGCCGGGGCAGGTCAATTTCGACAAGGTTTGGTATTACGCCTCCCGCATGCTGCTGTGCTATCTTTGCTCCTCCCTGCTCACCATTTCCATCCACTTTATCATGATGAACGTGTCCAAGCGGGCGGCCAGGCACATGCGGCAGGCGGTGTTCGATAAGCTGATGCTGCTGCCCGTGGGCTACTTTGACCGCAACCAGGCCGGGGACATCATCAGCCGCGTCAGCTACGATATCGACGTGATTTCCACCTGTATGGCCACCGACGTGGTGAGCATTCTCACCAGCACGGTCACGGTGGTGGGATCGGTGGTCATGATGGTGCGCATTTCCCTGCCCCTTTCGGCGGTGGTGCTGTTCAGCGTGCCTGCCGCCGTGATCTATACCTCCCGCATGCGGAAAATCACCCAGCCCCGGTTCGTGAAGCGCTCCAGGAATTACGGCATTATGAACGGCTTTGTGGAGGAAATGCTTTCGGGGCAAAAAACCATTCAGGCCTACGCCTACGAAAAGCGGGTAGAGCAGCGCTTCAATACCATCAACACCGACGCGGCGGAAGCCTATTGGGACGCCGACCGCTACGGCGTCACCATCGGCCCCACTATGGGCTTCATCAACAACATCACCCTGTCCCTCATCGCCCTGCTTGGCTCCATCCTGTATATGGGCGGCGGCATTTCTCTTGGCTCCATTTCTGCCTTCGTGTTGTATTCCCGCAAGTTTTCCGGCCCCATCAACGAAATCGCCAATATCATCAACGAGCTGTTTTCCGCCCTGGCCGCTTCGGAGCGCGTCTTCGCCCTGCTGGACGAAAAGGAGGAAAAGCCCGACGCGGAAAACGCTAAAGCCCTGGAAAACGTGCGGGGCGACGTGGCCCTTTCTCACGTGGGCTTTGGCTAC
The DNA here is from genome assembly GCA_017443295.1 of Clostridia bacterium. Lineage (GTDB taxonomy): Bacteria > Bacillota > Clostridia > Christensenellales > Aristaeellaceae > RUG563. Next base: position 314 of record JAFSNT010000187.1, on the reverse strand, counting down.
GACCCCGGCGTGACCATCATTCACGACCTGACCATGCGGGCCGACGCGGGCAAGCTCATCGCCATCGTCGGCCCCACCGGCGCGGGCAAAACCACCATCATCAACCTGCTCATGCGCTTTTACGACGTGAACCAGGGCGAAATCACCGTGGACGGGGCGGATATCCGCGTGTGTACCCGCCGCAGCCTGCGCAAAGCCTACGCCATGGTCTTGCAGGACACCTGGGTGTTCCGGGGCACCATTTTTGAAAATATCGCCTACGGCAAGGAGGACGCCACCATGGACGAGGTGGTGGCCGCCGCCAAGGCCGCCCA